>DATAHD010000001.1:0-3768 GCA_036263395.1 Rhizomicrobium sp.
CGGTTCGGGTCATAGCCGGGCGTTGATGAAAGGGCGAGAACGTCGCCGGTGGTAACATCCAGCACAGCGGCTGCGGCGCTCTCATTGCCGAGGCGCATCGCTGTGAACTGCTGCAATTGCTGGTCGATCGTGAGGTAGATGTCCTTGCCTGGGATACCCGCTTCGTTGCCGAGTTCGCGGATGATGCGCCCGTAGGCGTTGACCTCAACACGGGTGACACCGGCCGTGCCGCGCACCTCGGATTCGTATTCCTTCTCAATGCCGCGCTTGCCGACGCGAAAGCCGGGCATGGCGACAAGCGAGTCGCGTCCGCTTTCTTCGATATCTTCGGGACTGGCGGGCGCGACATAGCCGAGGATGTGACTGTTGAGATCGTTATAGGGATAGGACCGAGTCTCACCGACGTCGGGAAGAATGCCCGCTAGATACGGCAGGTGAAGATTTACGCGAGCGAACTCATCCCAGGTGAGGTTTTCGATCACCGGCACCGGCACGAACTTCTTGTTCTGCGCGATATCGTGCAGCACCTTCTGGCGCTGCCGAGGGGTTAGGAGGATTACCCGTCCCACGGCATCGAGCGCGGCATCGACACCTTCGCGCGCCTGCTCGGGCACAATGAGGATGCGATAGTTGCGGCGATTGTTGGCGAGTTCGACGCCAAAGCGATCGAGGATGCGGCCGCGCAACGGCGCGATCATCCGCTGGTTGATGCGATTGTCTTCCGCTTCGGTGAGATAGGAATCGCCGTTGACGATCTGCAGCTGATATAGGCGACCGGCAAGAACGCCGAAGACCGCCGTCATCAGGCCCGTCACACCGAGCGAACGGCGGGTGAAGGTCTCGTAGCGGCTTTTGTCCTTACGGTCGAAGGTGGGCACTAGAAGTCCCTCCTGAGCGGACCGACAAAGCGGTGGTGGATCCGGCCGAGCAGAACCACAAGCGGGACATAGAACAACACTGTCATCGCGAGCTCGGTTGCGAGCGGGACAATCGACGACAGGCGCCAGAAGTAGACGGTGACGATCAGATACGCCGATCCGCAGGCGATGAAGGCTGCGGTCGCAAAGCCGAGGATGGCGTAGATGCCGCCGAGACCCGCGAAGGTATCGCGGCTGTAGTCGATAACCGCGTAAGTGATCACGAACGACAGCGTCCAGACACCCATGGGGCTGCCGGAGAGCAGGTCCTGAACAAGGCCGAGGGCGACAACC
Organism: Rhizomicrobium sp.; assembly: GCA_036263395.1. Lineage (GTDB taxonomy): Bacteria > Pseudomonadota > Alphaproteobacteria > Micropepsales > Micropepsaceae > Rhizomicrobium. Next base: position 1,212 of record DATAHD010000001.1, read on the forward strand.
GCCATTGGCCGCATCAGGTCGGGACGGACGAGCGTCCAATAGTAGATCGGCATCAGGACGAACAGCGGCGGCGGGACGCGGCCGTTCATCAACGACACTGGGAAGTTCGCGACGAGGATTCCCGCGAACGCGAGGAGGAACGGGATCGCGTTGGAGAGGAAACCACCCATGTTGTTGACCGCGCGCTCCACCAGGACCGCCCCTATTGATCCTGATCGGGAGTGGAATCGCCAGTCGTACTGTTGCCCTGCGATGCTGTCGGAGGCGTGACAACCGTTACCGCAGGCTTGGCTGGCGGGGTGGCGCCGGGTGCGGGCTTGGACTGGGCCGTGGCGGGCTTCGGGCCAGCAGGGGCCTGCGGGACCGCGAGTGGCGGCGGGGCCGGGGACTGCCCGGGTTCGTCTGATGGCGGGACTGCCGGCGGCATGCCCGCGACTGCAGCCGGGAGGTCTTTTACGGACGATGCCGGAAGCGGCTCAATCGGGGCTTTGTAGTCGAGAACCTCGACGTCATCGACGTTGGCCGGGTCGGCCTGCAGCAGGACGCGCAGTCCGCGGTCGGTCTGGACGAGGGTTCCGAGTACCAATCCGGCTGGCAGGATACCGCCATCGCCCGACGTGACGATGCTGTCGCCTGCCCGGAGCGCCGCGTTTTGGGAGAAGTCCTCCAAGCGCGGCGTCGGCGAGTTGTCGCCGGCCAGGATCGCCTGTGCGTTACCGGGCTTGATGGTGACCGGGATGCGGCTGTTGAGGTCGGTGATCAGGACGACCCAAGAGGTGTGGTCACCGGCGAGGAAGATGCGGCCGATCATGCCACGCGCATCCACGACCGCCTGGCCGGGCTTCACGCCGTGCCGCTTTCCGGCGTCGAGGACGATGGTCTGATCGAACGGACGGCTGGCACGGCCAATGACGCGCGCAACGATGGAAGAGAGCGCCGGATCGGGAACGGCACGAAGCAGGAGCTGATAGCGCTTCACGCGCTCGTCCATCATATTCGCCGCCATCTGCCATTTGCGCAGACGGGCGTTCTCTTCCTTCAGCCGGATGTTCTCCTGATAGACGCTGAAGAAATTGGAGATGCCGCTCATCCATTTGTTGGCGGCGTCGACCGGCACGTAGACGACCTTGAGCGCCGGCGACATCCAGTCGGTCAGCTCGGCACGGGCACGGTCAAACAGGCCGGATTGGGCCCGGCCGAGGATGACGATAACGATCGCGACAATGGCCGCGATGGCGAGCGGAATCTGGGCGTTGCCCCGCCCCCGCGTAATCCGAAAGGTGCCGTTCGCCATCGACAGCCCCCGCGTCCGCACGGACGCGGTCCCAAAGCTAGAACGCGGTCGTCAACACGTGGCGCATGGACTTCGGATTCTCGAGCACCCGGCCCGTCCCCAACGCCACGCAGGAGAGCGGATCGTCCGCGATCGAGACCGGCAGGCCGGTTTCCTCACGCAGAACCTGATCAAGATTGGCCAGCAGCGAACCGCCGCCGGTGAGCACGATACCCTTGTCGACGATGTCGGCCGCGAGTTCGGGCGGCGTCGCTTCCAGCGCCACCTTCACGGCTTCGACGATCTGGCCCACCGGCTCGGCAAGCGCCTCGGCGATGTGCTTCTGGGTAATCGTGATTTCCTTCGGCACACCATTGAGCAGGTCGCGGCCCTTGATCTCCAGGGTCACGCCGTTGCCGTCAGACGGCGGCGCGGCGGTGCCGATTTCTTTCTTGATGCGCTCCGACGAGGCTTCGCCGATCAGCAGGTTTTGGTGGCGGCGGATGTAGGCGATGATCGCTTCGTCCATCTTGTCGCCGCCAACGCGCACCGAGCGCGAATAGACGATGCCGCCGAGGCTGAGCACGGCCACCTCGGTCGTGCCGCCGCCGATATCGACGACCATGGAGCCGGTGGGCTCACCGACCGGAAGGCCTGCACCGATCGCGGCGGCCATCGGCTCTTCGATCAGGAACACGCGGCGGGCCCCGGCCGAGAGGGCCGACTCCTGAATGGCGCGGCGTTCGACGGCCGTGGAGCCGGACGGAACGCAGACGATGATCATCGGGTTCGCGAGGCGGCGGTTATGCACCTTGCGGATGAAGTGTTTGATCATCTCCTCCGCGATCTCGAAATCGGCGATAACGCCGTCGCGCATCGGGCGGATCGCTTCGATGTTGCCAGGCGTACGGCCCAGCATCATCTTGGCGTCGTTGCCGACGGCGCGAACGGCTTTCTTGCCGCCGCGAGTGGTGAAGGTGGCGACCACGCTGGGTTCGTTGAGAACGATGCCGCGCCCCTTTACATAGACCAACGTATTCGCTGTTCCCAGATCGATGGCCATGTCGCTGGAGAGCGCGCCGAGAAGACTGCCGAACATGCTTAAACCTGTGCCTTTACTGGAAGACCAAAACCAACTTCTGCAAGCGCCGTTCCGGATGAACAGGTGCCGGTGGCGCTTGCCCCGGCACCCATTGTGTCATCTTGCGACAGTCAGGGCTTCGGGCGCCTGCTTCTCGCGTTTTACCAGCAACTTGTTGAGCGCATTCACATAGGCATAGGCGG
>DATAHD010000002.1:0-3639 GCA_036263395.1 Rhizomicrobium sp.
GTGGGACTACTTCCCGGGGCCGAAGCGTGTCGCCGAAGCCATGAAGAAAACGCTGGCAGGAGCCTGACCGATGGGAATCTACCAGTTCAAACTTCCCGATGTCGGCGAAGGCACGGCGGAAGCGGAAATCGTCGCCTGGCATGTGAAGGTCGGCGATGTGGTGCACGAGGATCAGAACCTCGTCGACGTCATGACCGACAAGGCAACGGTGGAGATGACCGCGCCGGTCAGCGGCAAGGTGATCGCGCTGCGCGGCGAACCGGGTGAGATGGCGCCCGTCGGTTCGGTGATCGTGGAGTTCGAGGTCGAAGGCGCCGGCAATGCGAAGCCTGGTGCTGCACCGGCGGCTGCAAACCCCGCCGCTGAAGCACCGAAGAAGACACCGCCGGAAGCGCCGCTGGTCGCCTCCAGCAAACCGCTGCCGGATGCCGGTGCGGGTGGAGAAGCCAAGTCGCCGACAAAAGCCGCGCCGGTCGCAACACCGGCGGCGCGCCACGATGTGCCGTCGATGGAGCGTGTGGCGGGAGCGAAGCCGCTGGCCTCGCCGGCCGTGCGCGCGCGCGCCGATGAACTCGGCATCAAGCTGCAGTTCGTGACGGGCACCGGCCCGGCCGGGCGCATCAGCCATGGCGATCTCGACGCCTATGTGGCGCGCGGCGGCGGTGTGATCCAGACGCGCAAGAGCGGCTACGAAGAGCGCGATGGCATCGAAGACGTGAAGGTGATCGGCCTGCGCCGCAAGATCGCCGAGAAGATGCAGGAGTCCAAGCGCCGCATCCCGCACTACGCCTATGTCGACGAGGTCGACATGACGGAGCTGGAATCGCTGCGCCAGCATCTGAACGCGACGAAGAAGAAAGATCAGCCCAAGCTCAACGTCCTGCCGTTCATCATGCGGGCGCTGGTGAAGGTGCTGCCGGACTATCCGCAGATCAACGCGCATTACGATGACGAGCACGCGATCTTGCATCGCTACAGCGCCGTGCATATCGGCATCGCGACGCAGACCGCCAACGGCCTGATTGTGCCGGTGGTGAAGCATGCCGAGGCGCGCGATGTGTGGGACAGCGCGGTGGAAGTCGCCCGTGTCGCCGCCGCGGCGCGCGATAACAAGGCCAAGAAGGACGAGCTGACCGGCTCGACCATCACCATCACGTCGCTGGGTGTGCTCGGCGGCCTCGTCACGACGCCGGTGATCAACCATCCGGAAGTTGCGATCATCGGCCCAAACGCGATCCTCGACCGTCCGGTCGTGCGCGGCGGCGCCGTGGTGGTGCGCAAGATGATGAACCTGTCGTCGTCCTTCGATCACCGCGTGGTCGACGGCTACGACGCGGCCGAGTTCATCCAGCGCGTGAAGGCGATGCTGGAGCATCCCGCAACGCTGTTCATGGATTGACTGTGGCGACGATCTGCTGCGAGCGCATGGCGCAGGACCTGAACCAGGTCTGCGATCAGCACGAAAGCCGCTTCGATTGCGGCGACGCGCTGATCCATGCTGCGAGCGACGGGGCGTTCGGCATCATTGTGCATGATGGCGCCGGCATGTTTGTGGAGATCGGTTTCTGTCCGTGGTGCGGCACGAAATTGCCGGGTGAAGACAACGGCGACCGCCGTATGGACCTTGGGTGAAAGCGCATGAGCGAGCACATCAGAACCAAAGTTCTTATCGTCGGCGGCGGGCCGGGTGGCTATGTCGCCGCGATCCGCTGTGGCCAGCTGGGGCTCGATACCACCCTGGTCGAAGGTGACCGCCTCGGCGGCACCTGTCTTATCCGCGGCTGCATCCCGTCGAAGGCGGTGATCCACGTCGCCGGTCACTTCGACGAGATGACGAAGGCGGCGGCAAAGGGTGGCAAGCACGGCATCACGCTGAGTGCGCCGCCGAAGGTCGATTTCGCAGAGACGGTGAAGTGGAAAGAGACCGTCGTCGACAAGCTGAACGGCGGCGTCACCGCGCTGCTGAAGCGCGCCAAGGTGCGCGTGATCCACGGCTGGGCCACGTTCCAGGACGGCAAGACCTGCTCCGTCACCCGCGCCGACGGCGATGTCGACACCATCACCGGCGAGAATGTGATCCTCGCCACCGGCTCGCTGCCTGTCGAACTGCCGTTCCTGAAGTTTGGCGGCAACGTCGTCCCGTCGACCGAAGCTCTGATGCTGTCCGAGGTGCCGAAGAAGCTGGTCGTTGTCGGCGCCGGTTACATTGGCCTCGAACTTGGCATCGCGTTCCGCAAGCTTGGTGCGGACGTGACTATTGTCGAAGCGATGGATCGCATCCTGCCGCTCTATGATGCGCAACTCGTCGCGCCGGTCGCGAAGTGGCTGGAGAAGAACGGCGTCACCATGCATCTCGGCGCGAAGGCCAAAGGGCTGGCGAAAGACGGCAATGCGCTCAGCGTCGAAACCAAGGATGGCAAGACCGTCGATTTTGCCGCCGACAAGATACTCGTCACCGTCGGTCGCAAGCCGAACACCGAAGGCTGGGGCCTCGAGAAGATGGCCGTCGATCTCGATGGCCGCTTCGTCAAAGTCGACGATCAGTGCAAGACCTCGATGCGCGGCGTGTTCGCGATCGGCGATCTCGTCGGCGAGCCGATGCTCGAACACAAGGCCGCAACGCAGGGCGAGATGGTTGCCGAGATCATTGCCGGCAAGACGCGCCACTTCCGTCCTGCCTCCATCCCGGCCGTGTGTTTCACCGAGCCGGAGATCGTCAGCGCCGGACTGCTGCCACAGGATGTCAGCAACGATGCGCAAGACGTCATCACCGCAATATTTCCCTTCAGCGCCAACGGACGTGCGCTATCGATGGAAGCGGGCGACGACGGCGGCTTTGTGAGAATACTAGCCTCGAAGGCCGATCATCGTATCCTTGGGATTCAAGCGGTTGGCGCACATGTCTCCGAACTGTCGGGTGAATTTTCCCATGCTCTCGAAATGGGCGCGCTGCTCGAAGACATCGCCGGCACCATCCATGTTCACCCCACGCTGAGTGAGGCTTATCACGAGGCTGCATTGCGCGCGCTCGGACACGCCATACATATCTGATACGGTCCGGCATTCTCGTTTTCTGCTCGGGAACCAAACGCGGGAAAGAGTCTTTCCCGCCTAAGGGCGTTCTTTAATCCCGGGCGCGCATTGTTGGAGTTATCGATGGCGCGCATATCCGCTCGCATGGAGCCCACGTCGCTCGCGGCATATTTCCGCGACGTGCGCGGAATGACGGAATGGCTCGCGTGTCCGCTCACCGCGGAAGACCAGTCGATCCAGTCGATGCCGGATGCGAGCCCGACGAAGTGGCACCTCGCGCACACGACGTGGTTTTTCGAGACCGTGGTGCTGCAGCCCTATTGCGAGGGCTATCGCACCTTCAACGACCGCTTCCACTTTCTCTTCAATTCCTATTACGAGGCGCTGGGTGCGCGGCACCCACGGCCGAAGCGCGGCATGCTCTCGCGCCCGACATCGCGCGAGATCCTCGAGTATCGCGATCACGTCGACGACGCGCTCGAGCGTTTCATCGGCAAGATCGGCGATGAGCGCGTTGCGCAGCTCGTGGTGCTCGGCCTTAACCACGAGCAACAGCATCAGGAATTGATCCTGACCGACATCAAGCACGCGTTCTTCCAGAACCCG
>DATAHD010000003.1:0-2642 GCA_036263395.1 Rhizomicrobium sp.
GGCGAGATCAGCAGCAGGCCCGCGTCGGGCTTGAAGTAAAAGCTCTCGTCGATATCGATGGTCATCGGCCACGGATCGGGATTGATGCCCGGCAGTTCGGCGAGCAGCGCGGTACGCCGGCGCGGCTGGATGCCCTTGGGCTTCGCACCGGCCAGTTGTGCCACCATATCGGCCCACGCGCCCGCGGCGTTGATAACGGCCGCGGCGTCGAAGTCGCCGGCCGCTGTCGTGACGTGCCATCGCGCGCCCTTGCGTTCGAGATTGCGCACATCGGCATCGGTGACGAGTACCCCGCCACGATATTTGAAGAGACGAAGGAAACCCTGATGCAGACTGTTCACGTCGACATCGGACGCATCGGGCTCGATGATCGCGGCCGCGACATAGTCGGGACGCAACGCCGGGCAGAGCGCCAACGCTTCAGCGGCGCTGATCTCGCGGATGGCGTTGCCGACGTCCGGCTGCGCCGCGAACGTGGCGAGGGATGCGAGCTGCGTCTTGCTCGCGACGTAAAGCGAGCCGCGCAGCTTCACCAAAGGGTGCTCGGCGAATCCGGCAGGCGGGTTGAACAGGAAATCGCGGCTGGCGCGCGACAGGGCGCGCACCGGCGCATCGCCATAGATCTCGGAAAACAGCGCAGCGGAGCGGCCGGTCGAGTGATAACCCGGCATGCTCTCGCGTTCGAGCAGGATGACGCGGTGCGTGCGCGCCAGTTCTGCCGCCGCCGATGCGCCGGCAATCCCCGCGCCGATGATGAGGATGTCGCTCGACGTATCGCTCATGCGGGAGTCCAGGCCATCATTGCGGTCATCCGGTCCCAGCGCTGCATCGCGAAATAGTAGAACAGGCACGCCAGTAGAATAAGCGGCGTGATGACAGTTGTTATCGCCAATCCCACCGCGGCTGGCGAGCCATAGATGTGATCGGTGGTGAGCGCTACCAGCGTCGGCCCAAGGCCGAGGCCGACTATGGTGTTGCTGAACGCGATGGTAGAGGTCGCAAGCCCACGGCTTTCGATCGGCAGGAGATCGAGCGTGGTCGCGATGCTGACGATGCCCAGCACTGCGGATACCAAAATCCAGCACGCGGCGGCGATGAGGATTTGCGTTCCGGTGGCGAGCACGCCCATCGGCGCGCCGAGGATGCCGAACACTACGATGCCAAGCATCAGGCGTGGGCGTGCCGTGCTGCCCCAGCGCTTGGTGCACCAGTCGGTGAGGATGCCGCCTGCCGGCGTGCCGACGATGCTGGCGACGATGGCGATGGTGCCGAGGCTGGCGCCGACCTGCAGCGGCGTGAACGCGAAGTTGCGCGACAACAGCGAGGGTGCCCAGGACAGCATCGCGTAGTCCACCGTCGAGCACAGCGCCATTGCGGCGTAGAGTGGGAACAACAGCGGCAGGCGTTTCAGGAACGGCGCGACCGTTTCGCGGATGGCGAGACGGCTGCGCAGCTCGCGGAGCGAGCGGGTGCGCGTGATCGGATCGTGCAAGGTCGCAAACAAAACAGCGATCACCACACCGGCGAGGCCGGCCAGCATCAGCACGATCCGCCACGGTGCGAGGGCGCCAATGAAGGGAAGCGATGCAAAGACACCATGCTGTGCAGCGTCGAGAAGCGCGCCGCCGATAGCGACCGCTCCACCTGCGCCGATGGCCATACCGGTGAAGAACACACCGGTGGCGGTGGCGCGGCGGTCGGCCGGGAAGTAGTCGGCGATCAACGACATCGCCGCCGGTGCGAATGCCGCTTCACCCACACCGACGAGAAGGCGCGCGGCGAACAGTTCACCGAACGAATGCGCGAGGCCGCACAGCGCGGTGCCGAGGCTCCAGATGATTACGGCGGTCAGCAACTGCGCCTTGCGCGGCACGATGTCGGCAATCCGGCCAAGCGGCAGGCCGATGCAGGAATAGAGAACCGCAAACGCCGCGCCCTGCAGAATGCTGAGCTGTGTGTCGCTGATCCTGAGATCGGCGCGCAGCGGATCGACCAGCAGGGTCAGGATTTGCCGGTCGGTATAAGACAGCACCGCGGCGACAGAGAACACGCCAACCGCCCACCATCCCTGGAAGGATGACGTCGTTCGCCGGTCGCTGTCGTAAGCTGCAGCCATCTGCGGGTTTGGTCCGGCGAAAGCGGTTGAGTTTCACCATCCTTTACATTAGAGAAAATTCTTTCTCAATTAGAAAACGGTGGGAACCGAGATGCGCGTCTTCGCTGCGGGCGTAATCACCGAGACCAACACCTTTGCGCCGTGGCCCACCGGCAAGCGCGGCTTCGTCTCGTTTCACGGTGATGCGACGACACGCGGCGCCGATGACGAAACCGGCGTGCTCGCCAATCTGTGGAAGACGTTAGCAACCGAGAGCGGCCACAGCTTCGTCGAAAGCGTATTCGCACACGCCCAGCCTTCCGGGCCGACGGTGCACAGCCTCTATGAGAGCTATTGCGACGAAATCCTCGCCGACCTCAAAACCAAAGGGCCTTTCGATATCGTCCTGCTGTTCCTGCATGGCGCGATGGTGTCGACGGAATGCGACGACTGCGAGGGCGATATCCTCTCGCGCATCCGCGAGGTTGTCGGACCGAACGCGATGATCGGCGCCGAACTCGACCCGCATTGCCATCTGACGCCGCAG
>DATAHD010000004.1:0-7983 GCA_036263395.1 Rhizomicrobium sp.
GGGCCGGTACTGGATTATCCGGACTCCAAGTGGTCCGTCTTTTACGAGAAGGCGCTCGCTGATCGCGGGCTGTCTGCAGCATGAGCGATTTGACGAAAATGACCCTGGCGGAAGCGCGCGATGCGATTGCCGCCAAAAAAGTATCCTCCCGCGAACTCACCACCGCGTTCTCCAAGGCGGTCGCCGATGCGCGTCCTCTCAACGCGTTCGTGACCGAGACGCCGGAGCTTGCGCTGCAGATGGCAGACGCCTCCGACGCCCGCATCGCGAAAGGCGAGGCCCGCCCGCTCGAAGGCCTGCCGCTCGCGATCAAGGATCTGTTTTGCACGAAGGGGGTGAAGACTACCGCCGGCAGCAACATCCTGAACAACTTCATCCCGCCCTATGAGTCCACCGTCTCGCAGAACCTGTGGGACGCGGGCGCGGTGATGCTCGGCAAGACGAACATGGATGAGTTCGCCATGGGCTCGTCGAACGAGACCAGCTTCTTCGGCGGCGTCACCAATCCGTGGCGTGCGAAGAACTCGAACCAGAAGCTCGTCCCCGGCGGCTCGTCCGGCGGTTCGGCCGCTGCGGTTGCCGGCAGCCTCTGCCTCGCCGCAACCGGTACCGACACCGGCGGCTCGATCCGCCAGCCGGCGGCCGTCACCGGCACGGTCGGCATCAAGCCGACCTACGGCCGCTGCTCGCGCTGGGGCATCGTCGCGTTCGCCTCATCGCTCGATCAGGCCGGCCCGATGACGCGCACCGTCCGCGACAGCGCGATCATGCTGAAGCACATGGCAAGCGTGGATCCGAAGGACTCGACCTCGGTCGATATCCCGGTGCCGGATTATGAAGCCACGCTTGAAAACGGCGTGAAGGGTCTGCGCGTCGGCATCCCGAAGGAGTACCGCATCGACGGCGCCCCACCGGAGATCGACGCCATGTGGGAACGCGGCGCCGAATGGCTGAAGGCACAGGGTGCGGAGATCGTGGAGGTCTCGCTCCCCCACACCAAGTATGCGCTTCCCGCTTATTATATTGTCGCGCCCGCCGAGGCGTCGTCGAACCTCGCCCGCTACGACGGCGTGAAGTTCGGCCACCGCACCAGCAAGCCGATCCTCGACATCACCGATATGTATGAGAAGAGCCGGGCCGAAGGCTTCGGGGCGGAGGTTCGCCGCCGCATTCTCATCGGCACCTATGTGCTCAGCGCCGGCTACTACGACGCCTATTACAGCCGCGCCCAGAAGATCCGCACCCTCATCACCCAGGACTTCACGGAGGCATATAAGAAGTGTGATGTCCTCCTGACCCCGGCGACCCCCGGCCCGGCCTTCGCCATGGGCGAAAAGAGCGCCGACCCGGTGGCGATGTACCTCAACGACGTCTTCACCGTGACGGTGAACCTCGCCGGTCTCCCCGGCCTCGCGGTCCCCGCCGGCCTCACCGCCGACGGCCTGCCGCTCGGTCTTCAGATCATCGGCAAAGCCTTCGACGAAGCGACGGTCCTCCGGGCCGGCCGCGCCATCGAAGTGGCGGCAAACTTCACGGCAAAGCCCGAAGCATGGTGGGCAGCATGAGCGAACGCGTCATCAAACTCCTCAAAGGCGAGACCGGCGATTGGGAAATCGTCATCGGCATGGAAGTCCATGCCCAGGTCCTCTCCAAATCCAAGCTGTTCTCCGGCGCTTCGACCGAATTCGGTGCTGAGCCCAACAGCCAGGTCAGCTTCGTCGATGCGGCGATGCCCGGCATGCTGCCGGTGATCAACAAGTTCTGCGTGGAGCAGGCGGTTCGCACCGGTCTCGGTCTCAAGGCCAAGATCAACCTGCGCAGCGTCTTCGATCGCAAGAACTACTTCTATCCCGATCTTCCGGCCGGCTATCAGATCAGCCAGTACAAGGATCCGATCGTGGGCGAGGGCGAGGTGCTGCTCGATATGCCGGGCGGCGTCACCGTCCCGGTCGGCATCGAACGCCTCCATCTGGAGCAGGACGCGGGCAAGAGTATCCACGATCAGCACCCAGACAACTCCTATGTCGACCTCAACCGGTCGGGCACCGCGCTGATGGAGATCGTCTCCAAGCCGCACATGCGCTCGAGCGAGGAGGCGGCTGCGTTCCTGCGCAAGCTGCGTGCGATCGTGCGCTATCTCGGCACCTGCGACGGCAACATGGACGAAGGCTCGATGCGCGCCGACGTCAACGTCTCGGTCTCCCGCGCCGGCAGCTACGAGAAATTCCGCGCCGACGGTGACTTCAAGCATCTCGGCACACGCTGTGAGATCAAGAACGTCAACTCGATGCGCTTCGTGCAGCTCGCCGTGGAGTACGAAGCCCGCCGCCAGATGGAGATCATCGAGGCCGGCGGCACCATCAAGCAGGAAACCCGCCTCTACGACAGCAAGCTGAACGAGACGCGCTCGATGCGGTCGAAGGAAGAGGCGCACGACTATCGCTACTTCCCCGACCCCGACCTCTTGCCGCTCGAACTTGACGCTGCGTGGGTGAAGAAGATCGAAGAGGGCCTGCCTGAGCTGCCGGACGAGAAAAAAGCCAGGTTTATCAAGGCGGGACTGTCCGCTTACGACGCCGGTGTCATCGTCGCGGAGCGGGAACTCGCCGACTACTATGACGAATTGTCGAAAGGCGTGGACGCCAAGCTCGCCGCCAACTGGCTGAACAACGAAGTGCTCGGCCGTCTCAACAAGGATGGCCGCTCCATCGCGGATTCGCCGGTCAGCGCGGCCATGGTGAACAAAATTGTCGCCATGGTTTCGGCGCAGACCATCACCGGCAAGATCGGCAAAGACCTTCTCGACATCATCTGGAGCGAAGGCGGCGATCCTGAACAGATCGTCGAAGCGCGTGGACTGAAGCAGGTGACCGACACATCGGCGATCGAGAAAGCGATCGACGCTGTCATCGCTGCGAACCCCGACAAGGTCGAAGAGGTGAAGGCGAAACCGAAACTCTCTGCGTGGTTCGTCGGTCAGGTGATGAAGCAGACGGGTGGAAAAGCGAACCCGACGATCATCAATCAGATGCTCAAGACGCGACTCGGTTTGCCCGAAGAGGGGTGATTCGTACAAATCTGCACAATCGGTGCTTCATCGCCGGCTGAAACGGGAAATTCGTCCGTACACAGAGTGATGAAAGTAATACCGATTTTATAAGGGTTTTGTGACGCATTGCCTTTTCGGCGTGTTTTGCAAAACCCCCGCATGCTTGCAATTGAAAATGCAACCCCCTCATATGTTCTTGTTTTGGGGGGCGCTCAGTCGCTCGACCCCGAACGAAACTGAGGAGTCGTTACCATGCCAATGGCAAAAAAGAAGGCCGCCAAGAAGGCCGTGAAGAAGACTGCAAAGAAGACCGCCAAGAAGAAGGCGACGAAGAAGAAGAAATAAGTCCGTCACTAGCTCGAGCTAGTGCTGGTCTTATTCTCCCGCCGCAAGGCAGGAGCTTCAGACAAGTCTCAGGCCGCGGATCCTCTTTCAGAGGTCCGCGGCCTAGCTTTTTCTGGACCACAGACAGCCCTCCGCCGCTGTCCCATTTCCTAACAACTCCTGAATCTCATCGTTAAGCGCGTTAACCCCGCTTTTAGGTTCGCCCTCCACGATCCCATCTGTGCAGGCTCTTCTGCACGCAAACGAGGTGGATAGTTTCGTTGTCCGGCAGAAAGGCCGGTGGGGGTTTGAAATGGCATGCATAGATGTCGATGCCCTGGCGCAGTACGAGAACGACGCGAAGCAGGGTCGTGCGGATGCACTTTATAACCTGGGTCTGGCCTACTCGACCGGACAGGGCGTAACGGTGGACTTCATCGCCGCACACAAGTGGTTCAACCTGGCCGCCATGCGCGGGATTGAGGCCGCCAAAAGCTGGCGCGCTCAGATCTCAGCCGAGATGGATAAGTCCCAGATCGCCGAGGCCCAGCGTCTGGCGCGGGAATGGCTCCGGATTTTCCACTAAGCGCCAGTCGCGACCTTTACCGGCGCGGCTTTTTCTTCGGCTTGTCGTCGTCTGCCGCCTTGGGCGGTGCGGGCGGCGTGTAGCTGACGATCCGGATCTCCGGATCGCGCGGGCGATAGACGTCCGCCATGATGCGCAGCGGCTGATCACCACCGCCCAGCCGGTTGCGATACACCTCGAAATTCTCCATCACCCGCATCACGTAGTTGCGCGTCTCCGTGAACGGGATCGACTCGATCCAGTCGATCGGATCGACCGTCGGGCTTTTCGGATCACCGTAGTCGTTCGTCCACTTCGAGACGTTGCCGTCGCCGGCGTTATAGCCCGCCGCCGCCATGATCAGCGATCCGCCCCACTTGTTCACATGCGCCGAGAACTCGGTCATGCCGAGCTGCATGTTGTACGTCGTGTCGGTCGTCAGCGCGTATTGCTTGTAGGGCAGGCCGGCCTGCTGCGCCGCGATCTTCGCGCTGCCCGGCATCAGCTGCATCAGACCCGCCGCGCCCGGTCCGCTGATCGCGGTCGGATCGAATTCGGTCTCCTGCCGGATCAGCGCCAGGGTCATCGCCTGCTCGGGCGCCGTGTATGGTCCCGGATAGATCGGCACTGCGATAACCGGATGCCCATACTTCAGCATCGGTGAGCCGTTATAGCTCGCGGTCTTCGCCACCCGCACCGCCACATCGCGGAAGCCCATGTTGTTGAGCATCTCGGCCAGCAGGATCGTGTGCTTCGGCTCCGGCGTCTGATCGGCGGCGTACGCGGCATAGGTCCGCAGCAGGTTCACCGCACCAAGATCGCCCAGCACGCGGATCGCGCGGTTCAGCGGATCGGCATCGAAGTCTGCCCGCGCCGAACCCGGATCGATCGCGGTGTCCTTCAGATGCAACGTCGGTGTCGAGTCGATCTTGGCGAGCGCGAGCTGGCCATAGAACGTGTCGCCGTCCTGCGCCGCGATCTGGTACTGCTGATACGCCGTCGCGCTGTCGCCCATCGCTTCCGCCGCGCGGCCTTCCCAGTAATGCGCCCGGCTCCGGCTGATCGGCCGCGACACGCCGCCTTCCAGCTTCTTGAAATGCGGCATCGCCGCCGCCGGATTGTTCAGCTTGCGCAGCGCCAGCCACCCGGCGAGGAATTCGGCCTCCGCGAACTCGCTGCCGGACGACAGGCCCGTATCGCTCGTCAGCGCATAGGCCGTGCGATAGTCACGATCCTTGATCGCCGACCGCGCGAGATTGTTTAGCTCGCCCCACCACGCCTTCGGGTAGGCCGACGCCACGTTCTTGTCGACGCGCAGCATCGCCACCTCGGCGGGATTGTTCTGCTGTGCCTTGCGCAGCGCACGCGCCAGATCGAACTGCACCCCCGCATCGCGTTGGCCATAGGCGGAGAGATTGTTCACCAGCGCCTGACCCGCGCTCACACCGCCGCGCTTCAGCGCCAGCCGCGCCCGCGCGATGGCCTGCACCTCGTCCGTCACGCGGCTCATCTGCCGCTGCGCCGAACCGGCGTCCTCGCGCCACAAGAGCGAGTCCATCCGCCGCCGGTCGATATCCGGCGTGAGGATATCGCCATGCGCCATGCCGATCTGGATCTCTTGCGGCTGTGTGAAGCTGTAGTTGATCCAGCCGCGCACGATGAAGTCGCGCCCCTTCGGCGCGTTGCCGGTCGCGACCAGTGCTTCGCCCAGGCGCACCATGCCGATGCCGCTCGCTGGCTGTCGGTCGCCGAACCACGCCACGATGGACGACGGTGTCATCAGCGGGGCCATCGCCGTCTCGGCGCGGATATAGAGCGTGTTGCGTCCCGGCCAGTTCGGATTGGCCCGCAGGAACGCATCGATCTGACCGAACGAGGCGCCGCTGTTCTGATCCATCAGATAGCGCCAGGTAATGATATTCCGGGCGATCGGGTCATAACCTTGCGCCGCCAGCCCCTGCGCGCCGATCCAGTCGCCGCGGTCGGCCGCGCTCATGGCGCGCCCAAAGATGTCCCGGTCGTTGGCTGACAGGTAGCGTGAGGAGCTTGCGCGCCGCTCGCTCGACGCGGTCGAGCCACTGTCGCCGCCGACCGCCGTCATATTGTCGACGGGTGCCATCATGATCACGTTGCCCTGTCGGACGACGCCTGACGGCAGTGCGCTCCCCTGTGCCGGTACGGCCGGCGGCACCGCCGGATCGGCGAGGGCGCTGCTCGCCAGAAGCAGTGTGGACAACACGACAAGGCGGCGGGGAAGCATCGAACCGTCTTTCAAAAGCAACGCGATTTTCGGGACCGCCGTGAGTCTACCGGCGCACGCGCGCCCTGTGTAGCCGGAAGGCGCGGCGAGATTGCGGCCTATCGGCAACACTTGCGCGTGAACGCTTGCTCCAATGGCAGCGCAAACGGTAGTTTGCGCGCCTTCTGTCAGCCGCCGCCTTAACCAACAGGGTGTCATGTCCGTCCGCGAACGCATCAAAGGTTCCATTCCCGCGCTCATCACGCCGATGAAAGACGGGAAGGTGGACGAGGCTGCGTTCCGCAAACTGGTCTCGTGGCAAATCGCGGAAGGCAGTCACGGCCTCGTGCCCTGCGGCACGACCGGCGAGTCGCCGACGCTCTCCCACGAAGAGCACATGCGCGTCATCGAGATCTGCGTCGAGGAAGCGAACGGCCGCGTGCCGGTGATCGCCGGCGCCGGTTCAAACTCGACCGCCGAAGCGCTGATGCTCACCAAACATGCAAAGGCCGTCGGCGCCGACGCCGTGCTCTCCGTCACCGGCTACTACAACAAGCCGAGCCAGGAAGGCCTCTATCGCCACTACATGACGATCGCCGAAGCGGTCGACATCCCGATCCTCGTCTACAACATCCCCGGCCGTGCCGTGATCGAGATCGGCGTCGACACGATGGCGCGTCTGTCGAAGCACAAGAACGTCGTCGGCGTGAAAGACGCCACCGCCAACCTCGCACGCCCCAGCCGCGAGCGTGTCGCCTGCGGCACCGACTGGCGCCTCATCTCCGGCGAAGACGCAACCTCGCTCGGCTACATGGCCCACGGCGGCCACGGCTGCATCTCGGTCACGGCCAACGTCGCGCCGAGACAGTGTGCCGACTTCCAGAACGCCTGCATGCAGGGCGCCTTCGACGCCGCGCTGCAGATCCAGGACAAACTCATCGCGCTGCACGACGCCATGTTCTGCGAGCCGAGCCCCGCGCCGGTGAAATATGCCGGTTCGCTCCTCGGCATCTGCACCGACGAAGTCCGCCTCCCGATGATGCCCGCCACCGACACGGCGCGTGCCCGTGTGAAAGAGGCGATGTCGATCGCCGGTCTGATCTAACCCATGCCCAAAAAGAAAGACGACGGCACCAAAATCGTCGCGGACAACCGAAAGGCGCGCTACGCCTACGCCATCGACGAGACGCTCGAAGCCGGCATCATGCTCACCGGCTCCGAGGTGAAGTCGCTGCGCACCGGCAAGGCGACCATCGCCGAGTCCTACGCCCAGGCGAAGGACGGCGAGATCACGCTCATCAACTCCTACATCCCGGAATACACCGGCGCGAACCGCTTCAACCACGAGCCCAAGCGCCCGCGCAAAATCCTGATCCACAAACGCGAAGTCGCCAAACTCTCTCAAGCGGTCCAGCGTGAGGGCATGACGCTCATCCCGCTCAAGCTCTACTTCAACCCGCGCGGCATCGCGAAACTCGAACTCGGCATCGCCAAAGGCAAAAAACTCCACGACAAACGCGCCACCGAAAAGAGCCGCGACTGGGCGAGAGACAAGGCACGCTTGATGCGGGAGAAGGGCTGAGCGGTCTTTCCACCGCTTCCCTTCTTTTCTCCACCACTTCGCTTGTCATCCCGGATGAAGTGGAGCGTAGCGAAACGAAAGTCCGGGACCCATTCCTCCGCAAACTCGGCCGCCAGAAGCGTCGGCCCAATGGATCCCGGCCCTCCGTTCCGCTGCGCTCCACTGCGGCCAGCAACTGTATGGCAGTTAGTCAAGCATAGAATGGCCGCCCCTGATCGATCATG
>DATAHD010000005.1:0-5699 GCA_036263395.1 Rhizomicrobium sp.
GCCTGCGGGAACTGCATGATGGTGACTTCGCCGTTGGCGCCCTGCTGGGACGCGCTCGGAATCCTGGCGATGGCCTGGAGCAAGGTTAAGGTGCGGAGCTGGAGTGGGTTCAGCTTCAGCGGGTTGATTTTCGGCGCCATGGACTTCCTTCTTCGCCGCCCTTATCGGATTTCGCATTCGGCAAGCGGGACCGATATATTCGCAAAGACCGCCAAGCGGCAACTGGGAGCATTCGCATCATGACGGGACCTCTGGACGGCATCCGGGTGGCCGATTTCGGGCGCTATATCGCGGGGCCGTATTGCGCGGCGCTGCTCGGCGATCTGGGCGCGGACGTGATCCGCATCGAGAAGCGCGACGGGCGCGAGGACCGCACGCTGGTGTCGTTCGGCGATACCGAGGATGGCGCCCCGCGCGAGGGCGCGATGTTCCTGCAGATGAACCGCAACAAGCGCAGCCTGACGCTCGATCCGGCGAACGAAGCGGGCCGCGATGTCGTGAAGCGGCTGGTGGCGCAGAGCGATGTGGTGGTGGCGAACCTGCCGATCGAGACATTGAAGGCGCTGGGGCTGGATTGGGACTCGATCTCCAAGATCAATCCGCGCGCAGTGCTGGCGGTTGGGACGGCGTTCGGGATCGAGGGGCCGTATTCGGGGCGCGTCGGTTTCGATGGCGTGGCGCAGGCGATGAGCGGCGCGGTGTATTTCAACGGCACGGAAGAGCAGCCGGTGCGCTGCTCCGCGCCGTATGTCGATTTCGGCACCGCCTCGTTGCTGGCGCTGGGCGTGGTGGCGGCGTTGCGCGCGCGCGATGCGACGGGCAAGGGCCAGATGGTGGAAGGTGCATTGTTGCGCACGGCGCTGACGTTCTTCTCCCCGACGTTGATCGAGGAAGCGAAGCTGGAGCTCGATCGCAAGCCGTCGCTGAATCGCAGCCAGACAGCGGGACCGTCGGACATCTTCAAGACGAAAGACGGCTGGATTACGGTGGCGGTGAACGGCGATCCGCTGTTCCGCCGCGCGGCACGATTGATCGGGGCGCCGGAGTGGTTGGAAGACCCGCGCTTTGCGAGCGACAAGACCCGCGGCGACAATGGCGAGGCCATCAGCGCGCGGGTTTCGGAGTGGTGTGCGACGCGCACAAGCGCCGAAGCAATCGCCGCCTTCGAAGGCGCGCGCGTGCCGGCAGGGCCCGTCTACAAGCCGCGCGAGACACTCGCCGATCCGCATGTGAAGGGCGGCGATTTCTTTGTCGATGTCGATTTCCCCGGTGTCGGCGTGGCGCCGATTGCGGCGACACCGGTAAAGCTGCACGGCACACCCGGCACGATCCGCAAGCGCCCGCCGGTGCTGGGCGAGCACACGGATGAGGTGCTGCGAGAGCTGGGTTATTCAGCGGCGGAGATCAACGCGCTGAAGAGTGCGGGGGCGATTTAGGCTGCTGCTGGACTGCTGTCGCCTAACGCGGCGCGGCCGCGGCGGCGGTAGACTTCGGCTTCCTGCGCGCTGAAGAGGATTGCGGTGAGATCGGCGGCGATGTTGAAGTATTGCTCGGCGTTCTGGCGCTTGGGCCCTTCGGCAGTGCGCAGTTCGCGCACGATATCGTCGCTGTAGCTTTTCAGGAAGGCGCAAGCTTCGGTGTAGGCGTCTTTCTGGGCGGCACCGAACGAGGCACCGGCGGCGGATGAGCGACAGCCGACGACGAGTTTGGCGTATCGCAGGCAGCGATCGGTTTTGTCGGCGTCTGGCGCCTTGCTGATGTCGGGCGACTTCGGACCGCCGCCGTAGGAGCCGGTCTTATGCACTGGAAAGCCGGCCACGATTTCCTTGGGCGCACGCTCCATCAGCGTTTCCATCGTATCGGCGACGGCGTTGCGATCCTTCATCAGGCGCTGGTGCCAGGGCCCGTCGCGGCGCAGCTCGACTTCCTGCACGAGGCCGGTCGAGAGGCGTGCGAACTCATAGACGTGCTTGGACAACTCCACCGGATCGAAGATGGGATGGCGTGTCGGGCGGATCGCGTTGCTGTGGATTTCGAGATCGCCGAGCAGCACCTCACCAGCGAGGCCCATGTCGGTGTTGCTGATCAACGTATCCGACGTCTGCCGCGACACTTGCAGCGGCAGCTTCAGCGCTTCCCACGGCTTTTCGAGACGATTCATCGCGGCGACGGCGATATAGGCGGCAGCGTCAGGGACGCGCTGCACGACGCGATCGTAGATACCACGCAATTTCCACGTGAGATCCTCGGTGAGCAGCGGCGTGCCACGCGGCAGCGTGTCCTGCAGTTCGGTCATCTCTTCGCCTGCTGCCAGCAACAACGCCATCTCTTGGGCATCGTCTGCCGCAGCGTCGCTGCCAATGGCGGTGCGGACGGCTTTGCGGTCGAACGCCAGCGCCTTGTGCATTTCGGTTGCCGCGAGCGACCAGAACGGCACCGCGGCAGCTTTGATCGTGTCGCGATCGCGCGTCGCCGTTGCCTTGCGCATCGCAACGGCATAGTCGCGAACCGCTTCGGGCATCAGCGTGTTCGACAGCCAATCCCACACAGGCACGACGCTGTCGCGCGCGATGCGGCCCTTGCGCTTTTCCTTGCGCGGCGCGGACTGGAGCAGATCGGCGAATGGCTGGCAGAAGATGCGCAGCGGTGTCGGCGTGCGGTCGATGCTGTGCGAATGGCGCAGCGCGGGGCGCAAGGCTTCGAGAATGAGCGCGTGCGGCAGGGCTTCACCACCGGCGAGACGATCGACCTCGATCGCCTTCGCAAGGCGCAATGCCACATTCTCCGGCAGAGCGCCGAGAAATGTCCGCAGCATTCCGGATTTTTCCGGTGTCAGCATCGCGTTTTCCGTACAAACGGCGGGTGGCCGTTCATCTCTTCTTCAGTGTTGACAGTAAAGTAACAGTCTTAACAACGGCTTGCCGGCGTTTACGCTATCGCAGGCAAGGTCAGGCGGGCGTCGAGGCCGCCCGCCTCGGAGTCGCCGAGGGTGAAGGTGCCGCCGTAAAGCCCAGCGATATCGCGGACAATCGAGAGGCCGAGGCCCGAGCCGGGGACCGATTCATCCAGCCGTTGGCCGCGGGCCAGGGCGGTTTCCCGCTCTTCAGGTTCCAGGCCGGGGCCATCGTCACAGACATGAATTTCTAGGGTGTTGCCGCTGAGCGACGCCGCCTTCACCTCAATCCGGCGGTGGGCCCACTTGCAGGCGTTGTCCATCAGGTTGCCGGCCATCTCCTCCAGATCCTGACGGTCGCCGCGAAAGGCCAGCAGGATGGGGCAGTCGATGACGATCTCCACACCGCGCTCGGCATGGATACGGCGGAGGACGCGGGCGAGGTCTTCGAGCACCGGCTTCACCGGCGTGCGATTGCCGAGGACGTCGAGCGCGCCGGCGGTGCGGGCGCGGGCGAGATAGTGATCGACCTGACGGCGCATCGACGTCACCTGCCGGTTCACCGCGTCGGCGAGCGGGCCGGGATTGGCGGAAGCCTCGCTGGTGAGGACCGAGAGCGGTGTCTTCAGGAAGTGCGCGAGGTTGGCGACATGGGTGCGGGCACGGGCAACGACTTCGGCGCTGTGTTCGATCAGGCCGTTGAGCTCGCTGGCGAGCGGCGCGACTTCCTCCGGATAGTTGCCCTCCAGATGTCGCGCCTGGCCATCGCGGATGCGGCCAAGAGCACGGGCGAGGCGGCGCAGCGGCTGCAGACCGACACGCACCTGGATGAAGATCGCGATGATGAGACCGGCACCGAGAATGACGAACGACCAGAACAGGGTGCCGTTGAATTCGGAAACGTCGGTTTCGACTTTCGAGAGATCGCCGGCGACGACGAACATGTAGGCGTGGACGTCGTCATCGCGCCGTGTCGAGCGGATGGGAAATTCGATGCGCTGTTCGAGCACACGCAGATGCTGGTTCTCCGGACCGTCGGCATAACCCCAGCCCTGCCAGCCGCTGCGGCTGACGATGCCTGGCGTGATCGTTTTGTCGAACAGCGATTTGGAAATCTGCTGATCGTCCTTGCGACGCCCCTTATCGAGCGGCGTAATCTGCCAGTAGCGGCCGGAATAGACCCGCTCGTAGCGTGGATTGAGGAAGCGCTGTTCGAGCGTGATGACGCCGTACTCGTCCGGCTCCGCGGCGGCGATGAGGCCGTCGAGGTCGATGGCGAGGCTGGAATCGAAGTCACGTTCGACGGCGCCGCGATAGATGCCCGAGAGAATGAGGCCGCCGACCGCGAGACCGAGAACGATCCAGACCGCCGCCGCCGCAATCAGGCGGGCGGCGAGAGAATCAAGCCTTGGCCTTATGCTCGTCAGCTGTGTCCGAATAGTCGAGACTATATCCAAGGCCGCGTACCGTCTGAATGAGATTGGCGTCCAGCTTCTTGCGCAGACGGCCGACGAACACTTCGATCGTATTCGAATCGCGATCGAAATCCTGATCGTAAAGGTGTTCGACCAGTTCGGTGCGCGAGACGACCTTGCCGCGGTGATGCGCAAGGTAGGCCAGCAGGCGGTATTCGAGGCCGGTCAGCTTCACCGGATTGCCGTCCAGGGTGACGCGGCTGGCGCGGGTGTCGATGCGCAGCGGGCCGATCTCGATCTCGCTGGTGGCGAGGCCGGCGGCGCGGCGCAGCAGGGCGCGGACGCGGGCGAGCAGTTCTTCGGTGTAGAAGGGCTTTGCCAGATAATCGTCGGCGCCGGCATCGAAGCCCGCGACCTTGTCGCTCCAGCGATCGCGCGCGGTGAGGATGAGCACGGGCATGGTGCGGCCGTCCTTGCGCCACTTCTCCAGCACCCGGACGCCGTCCATCTTCGGCAGACCGAGATCGAGGATCACGACGTCATAAGGTTCGGTGTCGCCGAGGAAGTGGCCTTCCTCGCCGTCGCTGGCGGTGTCGACCACATAGCCGGCGTCGCCCAGCGCCTTCTTCAGGAGGCGCTGCAGATCAGCATCATCTTCAACTAGCAGGACTCGCATCTTCTTATTGCCTGATCAGTGCGGGTTATGCCCATGGCCACGGTTGTTGCCGCCGGGGTTGCCGAAGCCGCCACCGTCCCGGCCACCGCCGTTGCCTCTCCCATTGCCCCAGCCGCCCCAGTCACCATTGCCGCCGCCACCGTTGTTGTCGCGATTGCGGCGGCGGTTGTTGCCGCGCCGGTCGTCATCCGAACCGAAGGGGTCGCCGGCGTTGTCGTCATCGTTGAAGCGATTGCGGCGCGCGGCCTTGCGATCTTCACCATCGCCGCGATCGCGGTTGTCGTCGAAATCGTCGCGGCCGTTGAACCGATTGTCCGGTCGAACGTAGTCGTCGCGGTGGACCACCTTTCCCGTGCGCGCATCGGCGTCGAACCAGATCACGCGTCCCTGCGGGGTCATCCATTTCACCCGGTAGTGTTGACGCCCGTCCGGTCCGGTGAACGGACCGTCCGCATCATAAAAAGTGCCAGGCTGGTTTCGACGAATCTCAGGCAGAACCTGATCAAAGGCCGGGCCGTCACCGTCATGGCGCGGACGTGCATCCGCCGGGGAAGCGATGCAACCCACGGCGAATACAGCAAAAATCAGGGATTTCACGCCGTTACGCATGGCGTTTTCTAGCCCTCGCGAAATGAACCCCGAATGAACACCCCGTCCAGAGCCGGTTCAGGGTCGAGGGCGCAATCTACGTCACAGTTGTTCATGGCTCCAATCG
>DATAHD010000006.1:0-2785 GCA_036263395.1 Rhizomicrobium sp.
AGTATCCAGACGCAGATCGCGCAGGAAGCGTGACACCGTCGGGATTCCGATCGCATCCGATTGCCAGACAGCTGTCGCCACACGCCGTGCAAAACGCTCCCGCACCTCGTCGCTCAGCGAAGAGCCCCACCACACGACCTCACGCTCCTGCGCATCGTGGGCGAAGTGATGCCGCAATTCTGGCTCGTAGCGCAGGCAGTTGCTCTCGCCGTCGCCCAATCGGACGAACGAGAACGGCTTGCCGCGCGCAAGCCTGTCCTGCACGACAGCCACAAACCGCTCCGCCTGCCCGCGGGAGACGCCCGTCTCCAGCAGAGCAGGCCCACGCGACCGGAGCTGCCGCTCAAGAACAATACCGCGTGCTAGAAAGCTCTTCGTTGTCGACGGCACCGGCGCGCGCTCGAGCATCCGGCCGGTGCGCACCGAATTCCGCCGACGACGACGCTTGCCGGTTTCGGCGCGCAGGAAGTGCACAAAGATCAGTGGCGAGAGTTTGAGCGCAGCGATGCGATAGTCCGGCGATGGCTTGAGCGCTTTCAGATATCCGCGCACCAGACTGCGCACCGCGGCGGAGTCACCGGCTTGCGCATGCAGGTTGGCGATACCGATCACAAAGCGGCAGTCGTTGAGCCTGCTGGCCCCAAGCCCGATCACCCCTCGCAGCCCTTTTTCGGCGAGAAGCACATCGCCGCGTCGCAGGGCAACGTCTGCCAGCTCGCGCGCGATCGCCGGATCATCGCCGTGCAGTCCGAACGCCTCCGCCCAGAAGGCGAGCGCATCCACGCCCGGCGAGAACTGCCGCAGATGATCGCCGCGAATCCGAACGGCTTCGGCCGGGTCGATATCCGCAAATACATCGACCACGCCGCGCGCCTCATCAATCTCGCCGGCGCGGATAAGATGTTTGACGAACTCGCGTGTAACCGGCGCGTTGCTCGGAAACGCGTTATGCGCCCGCCGGTACCGGCGCAGGGCAGCGGCGGCATTGCTTTGCCGTTCGGCAATCTGTGCCAGTTGCACAATGCCGTCCGGTTCGCCGGGCCACTGCTCGGTCAGCTTACGGGCCCACGTCTCCGCCTCGTCGAATTGCTCCGATGTAATGAGCGCCCGGCCCAGAGCCCGCATCGTCTGGCGATTCTTGGGCTTCAGAACCAGCGCCGCGCGATACTGGGCAAGGGTGCCCTCGGTATCGCCCGATGTGGCCGCCACACGGGCGAGCAGCAGAGGGCCGGCATCGGAACCCGGAAACTTCTCCAGCAGGGCGCCGGCAAGCTCTCTGGCGCGGTCCAGATCGCCCGCCGCCACAGCGATCTGCCCCAGCGCGGTCCAGCCGCGGACGTCTTTCGGCTTGAGCTTGCTGTAGCTGTCCCACAGAGCGGCGGCCTCAGCCCATTCCCGCCGGCGCTGTGCGTTGCGCGCCTCCTCGGCAATGAGTTCTGGGTCCATCGGGCGGTTCAACAGTGTTTCATTCCCACTCTGCTGGCAGACACGCCCAGAGCGGTGACCAAAATGGTCGGGCCAATTGCCGCGTTACAGTCCAGACATGCGCTATCCGGCTTATAGCGTCGGCTGCGGCAAACCGACAAGATGAAGCACCGTTAACACGCGGCGCGGCCGGGCTGGACGAAGGCTTCGCAAATGCGATATGGCCAAATCATGTGGCGCGCGCAGTTCACGGCCCGTCGGGTGGACATCCTTATATGATCGTTGTTGTTCATCCGCGCCGCGAGGTGATCCGGCGCCTGCAGGCTGCCGAGACGCACTACTACTTCAGCATCGCCGCCGAGAGCGTGATCCGCCGCCACGGCCTGATCAACGTCGAGTCGGTCGATGAAACCACCGTTGCGGCCCGCAAAGGCCACGTCCCCGTTCTCACCCGCAGCACCTTCGCAAACCCCGACATACTGCTCGACGGCGTCGCCGCCTTCGAGGCACCGCTGCATCCGGGCATGTCCAAACGGCTCGGCCTCTCCGGCGAGACGGCCGCCTTCGAAACCTTGACGGTGCGGTCATGCCGCACGGGCGATAGCTGGACGGTCTTCCGTCCATACATCGAAAAAACTCCAGCTGCCGAGAGCGAGCGGGTCACGCCCTGGACCAATCGCGCCATCGGCGTGGAACTGTTCGACGGCATCACCAGCGACGTCGCGATGGACATGATCCTTCCTGACGGACGGACGTTTCCCGCCGTGTTTCGCCACGGCCGCGCGTGGGTATGCGCCTTTCCGATTTTCGACCTGATCGCAGAGCACTTCGCCGTCCCGCCGCTCGACCAGCGATATGCAGCATGCACGCGGATGGAAGAGCTCAACACGCTCGCCGATACAGTGCTGCGAGGACTGATCGAACACGCGGAGCGGAACCCGGACTTCCAGTCCGTGCGCTGCGCACGCTGGCCGGAAGGCTACAACAGCGCGTTCGCCATCCGTCATGACTATGACCGGCCGATCTCCGACACCGCTCTCGCTTCGCTTCTGGCGCTTCACCAGAAAACAGGCCTTAAATGCTCAGTCGGTATTCTGGCTTACGAAACGCCGTCCGATCAGATCGCAGCACTTGTGGAGCGTGGGCATGAGATCCAGTTCCACGCCTTCGAATCCAGCTATCACGATCTGCGCACACATCTGAGCAGCCTCACAGAAGTCGTGGGGCGGCGCATTCGCGGCGCCACGGTGCATGGCGGTGCATCGGGCCCCGGCTTTCGCGGCGACAAACACATCTCCTGGTTCGAGCGCGCCGGGTTTCGCTACACCGAGACGTTTCAGATCGACGGCTATCCGTCGCC
>DATAHD010000007.1:0-4869 GCA_036263395.1 Rhizomicrobium sp.
TACGGCACCGACGACAAGGGCCGTCAGGGCGCTGCACTTCTCTATGACGTCTGGGATCCGGCGCTCGGCACCGGGCCGGAGTCGCATATGGTGCTGTCGAACACCACAAAAACGGACATCTTCTGCAGCGCGCAGTCGCTGCTTTGGAGCACCGGCGAAGTTCTCATCACCGGCGGCGATCTCACGGTCGATGGCAAACGCAATTTCTCCAACAACAAGACGACGATCTTCTCGCCGCTCACCAACACGATCCGCACCGCGCCACAGATGGCCTACCCACGCTGGTATCCGACGATGGTCGCGATGCCCAATGGCGAGATGGTCGTGATCGGCGGACGCATCGCGCCGTTCTCGCAGTGGGCCAAGACGCCGGAGGTTTACAGCCCGGTGACTGGCAGCTGGCGTACCCTCACCGGTGCGACCGACAGCACGCTCAACGGCGATTATCCGCGCGCCTTCCTGCGCCCCGACGGCCGCATCTTCTACATTGGCCCCGCCGGCGATATGGCAACGATCGACACGGCAGGGAACGGTTCCGTCACCAAACTGCCGGAACAGGCGGCGCAGAGCGACGGCACGCTGGCGACCGTGATGTACCGGCCGGGCAAATTGTTGTCGTTGCGCTTCAACGACGACAACGGCGTCCACAAGCCGGTGGTCCAGCTCATCAATATTTGGGGCCACAAGGCAACTGTCACCAATGGCGCGCCGATCGATCAGCTGCGCTCGCTCGCCAACGCCACTCTTCTCGCCGACGGCACGGTCTTCGTGTCCGGTGGCTCGCGCATAGGCAACAAGCTGCCGGCGATCTACACCAGCATGATCTGGGATCCGCGCTCCGGCGCGTGGACGCAGGGCGCCACGTCTCTGACGCCGCGTCTCTATCATTCGATCGCGTTGTTGCTGCCGGACGCAACAGTGCTCACGGCTGCTGGCGGCTCGCCCGGACCGGTCGTCAACCTCAACGCGGAAATCTACTACCCGGCCTATCTGTATGACGACGCCACCGGCCAGCCGGCGACGCGTCCGGTGCTGGTGAGTGCGCCGGCCGAAGCGAAAGTCGGACAGAAGGTGGTTGTCAAGGTGAAAGCCGGCAACGTGATCGGGCGCGTGACGTTCGTGCGCACCGGGTCGGTCACCCATGTCACCAACAACGACCAGCGCTTTCTGGAAGCCGACTTCAAACAGGATCGCAATACCATCGTGGCGAGCCTGCCTAAGAATCCGAACGTCGCGCTGCCGGGCTACTACATGATGTTCGTCTTCGAGAACGGCATTCCGTCCGTCTCCAAGATCATCCATGTGACGCCGTAGAAAACGTCAGTCGCTTTCTTCCGCCACACCACGCTTCGTCAGCGCGAAGAGCGCTGCCAGCACGCATCCGGCAACGATGCCCCAGGTCAGGTCTTTCGCCAGCGTCAGTCCGAAGGTGGCGAGCAGCACCGCCGCGCTCCGCCAGTCGCGCAGCAGCGCGGCGAATTCCTTCTTCTCCGCCATGTTCCATGCCACCACCACCAGCACACCGGCGAGTGCGGCAAGCGGGATGAAGCGCGCCAGCGGCGCCGCCACCAGCATGAAGGCGAGCAGCAGCACCGCATGCAGCATGCCCGCAACCGGCGTGCGCGCGCCGGCCCGGATGTTCGTCGCGGTGCGCGCGATGGTGCCGGTGACCGCAATCCCGCCGAACAGCGCCGATGCGATGTTCGCGATCCCCTGACCGACAAGCTCCATGTTGGAGCGATGCTTGCGCCCGGTCATGCCGTCCGCGACTTTGGCCGACAGCAAACTCTCGACACCGCCGAGCAGCGTGAAGGAGAGGGCGGACGGCAACACCTGCCAGAGCAACGCAAGCGACACGGGCGGCAGATGCGGCATCGGCAAACCACGCGGCAGATCGCCGAACCGGCTGCCGATGGTATCGACCGGCAGGTGCAGCGCCACTGCGGCAATCGCCGTGCCCACGACCGCAATCAGCATGCCCGGCCATGCCGGCCGCAGCCACCGCAACACAAGGATCGCCGCTGCCGTCACAACACCGATCGCGAGCGCCGCCGCGTTCACGCTGGGCAGAGCGCCCGCGAGCGCTGCAAGTTTGGGAAAGAACGGCCCCGGCTCCGCACCGTGCAGTGTCAGTCCGCCCAAATCCTTCAGCTGGCTCGCCAGAATTGTTGCTGCGATACCGGCGGTGAAGCCCACGGTGACGGCGTGCGGTATGTGCCGGATCAGCGACCCAAGCCGCGACAATCCCAGCACGGTCAGCATAGCGCCTGACAGCAAGACCGTCAGTAGAAGCCCATCAATCCCGAACTTCGCCACCGTGGCGGCTACCAGCACGATAAACGCACCTGCGGGACCGCCGACCTGAAACCGGCTGCCGCTCAGGGCCGACACGATGAATCCGCCCACGATCGCCGTCGTCAGCCCGCGTGCCGGCGATACGCCCGACGCCACCGCAATCGCCATCGACAGCGGCAGCGCCACGATCGCAACCGTCAACCCGGCGAACAGGTCGTCGCGCAACCGTTCGGCCGAGTAACCCTCCCGCAATGTCGTCGCGAGCTTCGGCAGATAAAGATGTGCAGTGGCAGAACCGTCAGGCATCGTCGCGCGCCGGCAAGCGTTCAAACCGATACCCTGACGTGTCCGGCGCGTGGCACAATTGGTAGAACCACGTACGGCGCGTCCGCGCACGGGAGATTGCCACGTTCAGCCTCAACCATCTCAGATCGCGCATTGAAACCCGCGCCCTCATCATCTGGACCGTGCTCGCGGCGGCGGCGTGGGCGTTCCTCAAACTCGCCAGCGAGATGCGCGAGGGCGAGACCGCGCCGTTCGACAGCGGGATCCTCTCCGCGCTGCGTCAGCCGGGCGATCCGCACCTGCCCATCGGTCCACGCTGGCTGACCGAAACGATGCGCGACATCACTGCGCTCGGCGGCGTCACGGTGCTCACCCTCGTTGCCATCGTCGCCGTGATCCTGCTTCTGCTACACGCCAAACGCCGCGAAGCATGGACCTTTGCGGGCACGATGATCTTCGCGCAGATCGCCACCGAAATCGTCAAACGCATCTACGACCGCCCGCGCCCCGGCTTCGCGATCTACGACCTGCCGGTCTCCAACAGCTTTCCCAGCGGCCACACCACGCTGTCGACCGTCACATACTTCCTGCTCGCCGCGATCATCGCACGCTTCGAAACCGCGCCGTACACCAAGCGCGTCGTCTTCATCCTTGCCGCGCTTCTCACCATCACCATCGGCGCCAGCCGGGTGTTTCTGGGCGTGCACTGGCCGAGCGACGTCCTCGCCGGCTGGGCCCTCGGCGGCGGCCTCGCACTGCTGGCGCATCACCTTCTGCTCAGAACGAAGATCGACGCTAAAGGGTGAACAGAAGCGCCGCGTACCAGCTGTATTTGTTGGTCGCGGCCGAGTTCTGGATGCCCGGTCCGATCGATGCCATCAGGTGATAGTTGTCGTTGAGGTCGTACACCGCACCGACACCGACACCACTGCTCGCCTTGCCGCCGATGCTGTCGGCGCCCTGGCTGTAAATCTCGGCTCCCATCGTGAGCTTGGGTGTGAACCGGTAGGTCACGGCCCAGCCCACTTCGCAGAAGTTTTGCGAGCCGCCGCCGTGGCTGATCGTGCAGCCGCCGCCACCGAATGTCGAAAGATCATCCCACGATTTGCCCACGTACAGCGGCAGCAGCAGCGAGGTGTGCCGCTCGCCGATATTGGGTGACAGGCTCGGCAGAAAGACGCGCGGGAAGAACGAGACGTCCCAGCCGAAATCGTCCTGATGCAAAAACTTATACTTCGCCGCCAGTTCGACATTGCCGACGCCATGCACCATCGGCCCGCCGCTCGGCCGATCGACGCCGAACGGCAGCACCGCCGTCAACTGCAGATCGGGCAGGGCGCCATAGTTGAAGTCGATGCCGCCCTCGCTGCCGCTGCCGCCCCGTGTCACCGTTCCGCCGCCAAATGCATACACTTCATAGTGCTGGTAATCCGTCGGCGCCGGATCGTCCGTCACATAAGGTGGCCCGGCCAGCACCGGCTGCGCGATCAACAGCGCCGCGACACCGCAGGCATATTGCAGCGCTGACCGCATCATGCGTCCGCCGCCGCGCCCGGATGCCGCCCGGCACGCTGCGGTATCACCAGCACCAGCAACAGGATCGCCGCCGCGATGAGCGCCGACGCCAGCGGACGGCTGACCCCAAGCCCGCCTTTCGCAAAAGGCTTGTCGAAGAAGTCGCCCACCGTCGCCCCCAACGGCCGCGTCAGAATAAACGCTGCCCAGAACAGCAACACGCGCGAGATGCCCGACCAGAAGTACAGCGCGCCCACCACCGCCAGTGCCGCCAGGAACACAGCCGCCGCGCCGAGATAGCCAAGCCCGCTATCGTCCGCCATCCAGTCGCCGAGTGCCGTGCCCAAGGTTTGCGAGAACGTGATCGTCGCCCAGTAGAACAGCTCGACCCGCGGCGTGTTCACCGTGTCGACGGAGATCGTGCGCTCCGACGCGTACCACACGCTCAGCGACGCCATCACGCACGCGAACAGCAGCAGCGATCCACCGGTGTAGCCGATGCCCAGCGAGCGATCCGCAAAATCTGCCAAGGTTGTGCCCAGCATCGTCGAGGCGATGATCGTCGTCCAATAGAGAAACGGATGAAATTTCTTCGCCGCGATCTGGAAGATCACCAGAAACACGAACGGCACCAGCACCAGCCCGGTCCCGATCAGATAACCCCAGCCGGTCGCCTCGCTCGTCGTCTCGCCGAGCCAGGACATCGTGATCGCATCGCCGCCGGTCTCGCCCAGGGTCGTGGCCAGGATCTTGATGATCCAGAACCCCAGCGTC
>DATAHD010000008.1:0-9607 GCA_036263395.1 Rhizomicrobium sp.
ACCTGACAGGCTGAGCGTGTCGGAACTCCCACCACCGTCGATCACATCCGTGGAATGCAGGTTGTTGGCAAAGCCTATGTAATCATCGCCCGAACTGCCAAGGAAATTGTAGCCCGCCGACGTGGCCTGATACAGCGCGGCGAAGATCGACTGGCTTAGCGCCCCACTTATCGTCAACGTGCCCGCACCGCCGGTGATATCGCCAATCACGCCGATAAGCGCGGCCGACGAACTTCCCACGAGCTCCACATGCGAAATATTGGTGACCATCGCTTCGTCAAATACAGCCGGCGGCGGTGCTCCATCGGCGTAAAATCCGCTCAGCACCACAGTGTTCGTCCCGGTACCGCCATCGATCCGATCGTCTGCCGTGAGCTTGTCACCGATATTAATCGTATCGTCACCGCCGCCGCCCTGAACGGTGTCGTCACCGCCTCGCGTCAGATCGAACGTGTCCGACATCCCGCCGCCCGTCAGCACATCGTTTCCGACACTGCCGACCAAGTTGAAGTGTCCGTTCGTTTCCGCCGATCCGTCGAACTGGAATGTGTCGGCAGCCAGGACATCGCCGCCGTCTACCGTCAGCGTGGTACCGCTTGCGACGTTGGCATCGACCGTGGTCAGCACATAGCCAAAGCCCGCCTGCAGCAGCACTGTTTCCATGTGGAGCAGGTTTTGCGCGCCGAAGGTGTAGCCGCCGCTGAAATCGCCCTCCAAAACGATGCCGTCATGCAACCCGGATCCGCCATCGAAGATATCGCTCTGGTGGATGTTCGCGCCAATCGTCACGCCGTAAGCACCAACGGGGCTGTCGCCGCCGATAAAATGATAGCTGCTGGACGTCGCGCCCGTAAAATCCGCTTCACCGAAGGTTGCCGCCGATGCATCAACGGTTAGCATGCCGGCGCCCCCTGTGATATCGCCGGTGACTTGTAGAAAGCTCAGCCCGTTCCCGTTCAGGATCACCTTGCTGATGTGTGTGACGTTCGCGTCGGACAGCGCCCCGTTGGCATCTCCCGTCATCGTAAGTGTGTTGGATCCGGCACCGCCGTCGACATTATCGCCACTCGTGAACGCCCCGCCAAAATCGAACGTGTCGTTTCCCGCGCCACCGCGAGCGGTATCGTCGCCGCCCTCCGAAAGATCGAAGGTGTCGGCTCTCGCACCACCTGTCAGTGTGTCGTCGCCAGCGCCGCCAATCAGTGCAAATCTACCGTCGGTCTCCGCTGCGCCGTGCACAATCAAGGTGTTGCCCGCGTCGAGCGCAGACCCGTCGATTGTCAGAAGCTGTCCCGACGCAACATTGGCGTTGTCTAATGTCAGTTCGTAACTGTGGTGCGCCGCCACAAAAATGGTTTCGATGTTTCTGATGGAAGTCGGCCCAAGCGCTATCCGGTTGGGGTAATCTCCATTCAGATTCAGCGTGTCACTCCCGGCGCCGCCGTCGATGGAATCATTCGATCGCAACGTCCGGCCCATCCGGATAATGTCATCGCCATTGCCACCTGAAACGGTGTCGGTGCCGCCTTGAGTGAGATCGAATACGTCTCCCAGCCGCCCACCGATGAGGACGTCGTCGCCGCCGCCACCGGTCAACAGGAAGTATCCATCGGTCTCCGCCGACCCATCGAATTTGAGCGTGTGACCAGCCTGCAGATCTCTGCCAAAAACCTCGAGTTGAGCGTTTGCCGCAACATTGGCATCGACCACCGTCAGGTCGTAGTCATGCGCGCCGTGAACACCGATCCTCTCGATCCCAACCATCGTGCTGGCGCGGAAGACGAGTGCGTTGGCGCCGGCATAGTCACCACCAAGCCGAATGTGATCCTGGCCAGCGCCGCCAGCGATTCGATCGTCCGCTGTAAACGTGCCCCGCATCGCAAAGGCATCTGCGCCAATTCCGCCGCTGACGGTGTCGTTGCCACCTTTGTATAATGAAAACAGATCGCTTTGACCGCCGCCCGTCAGGACATCGTCGCCAGCCCCGTCCGAGATACGAAAGTGCCCATCGGTCTCGGCGGAGCCGTCAAATGTGAGTGTGTGACCACTTGTGAGAGAGTCGCCGCTGACCCGTAGTGTTTGTCCGGCCGTGACCGTCGCATCGACGGTCGTCAGGTCGTAACTATTCTCCCGCCCGGCCAACGTCAGCCCCTCGACATTGACCATTGTCGTGGCCGTGAAGACGAGCGCATTCGCCCCCGTGTATTCACCATCCAGGCGAACGGCATCGGCTCCCGCTCCGCCATCGATACGATCCGCCGCTGTCAGCGTGCCGTAAAACTTTAAGATGTCGCGCCCGGCATCACCAAAGACGATGTCATCACCGCCCTTACCCATGCGGAACAGATCGTCGCCGGTGGTGCCAGCCAGATCGTCGTCGCCCGAAGTACCGATAAATTCCATGGCCCCGTCCTCCAAATCACCGGTTGCTATGATCGGCGGCGGCACGCCTTTGGTGAACTTTTGAATGTGAATATGTGATATTCACCAACCCAATAGTGGCGTGGAGTCGGCGTGAAACCTGTCAACCTCAAGACCCTGGACCTCAACCTGCTGGTGGTGTTCGACGTGGTCTACGCCACCCGCAACATCAGCCGCGCCGCCGAGCAGCTGGCGATGAGCCAGCCCGCCGTCTCCAACGCCCTCGCGCGGCTGCGCGAAATCCTGGATGACCAGCTGTTCCTGCGCGGCCGCCGCGGGGTTGAGCCGACGCTGCGGGCAAACGAGATTGCCGCCACGGTACGTGAGGCGTTGCAGATGATCGGCCGCCAGTTGGCGCCGGCCGAACTCGATCTGTCGACCTATCGCCGTCACTTCCGGCTCATAATGCCGGACGTGTTCGAACCGATTATGATGCCGCCGGTCCTGCGCGAGATTTACGAGCGCGCACCCGGTGTGACCGTGGAAGGCCTTTCCGCCTTCCGCACCGACTTCATCAAGGAAATCCGCGATGGCGTCGTCGATCTCGCGGTGCATGTCTTTCCCGCACAGGCCAACGACATCGTCAGCGAACCGATCTGCGAAACGGATATCGTCCTTCTGACAAGACGAGGCCATCCGCTCGTTGGAAAGTCGCTCGACATCAAGACATTGGGCGAGCTCGGTTATGTCGTTCTGGTGCCTGAGTTGCAGAACGTCCTGTCCCCTCCTTCGAGCTTCCTCGCGCATGGGATCAAGCGGCGGGAGGTCTACGCGGCCAACAAACTGTGGGCACTGCCTGCCATCATCGAACGCACCGATCTTGCGGGCCTGATGCCGCGCTGGTTCTTTCGCGAGATGGCCGACAACTACGATATCGTGCCGCACGAAATGCCAATCGAGATGCAAAAGCAGCATTGCTGCATGACATGGCATATCAAAAATACGAACGACCCCGGCCATACCTGGTTGCGGGAGAGCCTGAAAGCTGCGTTCAGAAAGCGCCTCGATGTCGGCACAGTAGCGGACGCGCCGCTGCCCCACACGCCACCAAGACCAACAGCGCCGGCACGGCCACACGCTGCCACCGTCAAGCCGCCATCGCCGCGACAGCCGCAGCGTGCGGCACGCGCCAAAAAACGTCCGGCTTGATCTGCGTGACCGACATGCTCAGCACCACAACACGACGCGGATTTCTCGCAACCAGCGCGGCTGCGGCGGCCATTCCCGCCACGGCGATGGCGGCAAACGTCCCGCCCGGGCTCGCGCAACATGCCAAAGCCAGCGGCATTCTCTACGGCACCGCCGCCGCGAACTATCAGTTGATCGACACGGCCTTTGCGCCCGCGCTCAAGCGGGAGGCTGCCATCCTCGTTCCCGAATACGAGATGAAGCGCGACAAGATCGAGGCGACACGCGGCAAGCTCGATTTTTCCGCCGTCGACCGGTTGCTCGGCTACGCGTCGGCCAACGGCATGAAGATGCGCGGCCATCCGCTGGTGTGGCACAAGGCCAATCCCGGCTGGCTCGAAGAAGCCGTGCTCTCCACCCGCGACGATCGCCTGCTCACCGCCTACATCGCCGTCGTGATGCAGCACTATCGCGGCAAGCTGCACTCTATCGACGTCGTCAACGAGGCCCTCGTCACCTCAAGTTCGCGCCCCGATGGCCTGCGCGAAACCTTCTGGCTCACGGCGTTTGGGCCAAGCTACATCGACCAGGCCTATCACGCCGCGCATGTCACTGATCCCGGCGCCACGCTCGTCTACAACGATTGGGGCTGCGAGATGGCGGGTGCCGACAACGATCGCATGCGCGCCCTCACGCTCGATTTCCTCGAACGCGCCCTCGCCCGCAAGGTCCCTATCCACGCCTACGGCATGCAGGCTCACCTCGCCGCGTTCGATCAGCCGGTCGATCAGCGCAAGCTGCGTACCTTCCTCGACGCGCTCAAAGCGATGGGCCTCAAGCTGATCGTCACCGAACTCGACGTCTACGATCTGCGCGAGACGACGAACGCCGCCACGATCGACCGCGCCGTCGCCGACGCCACCACGCGCTTCCTCGACGTGGCGCTCGGCTACACCGACACGGTCCTCACCTGGGGCCTCTCGGACAAATTCCTCGAGCAGCCCACCTGGCGCCAACGCCTGCGCGGCTACACCCCACGCATGCTCCCGCTCGACAGCACCATGCAGCGCAAAGCGATGTGGCGCGCGATGGCGAGCACCTTCGACCGCGCGGGCGCATCCTCTGCGCTCCGCGGCGGCCAGCGGCCTTAGGCTAACTAGAACGTCACGACCGTCCGGATGCTCTCGCCGGAGTGCATCAGGTCCCATGCCTTGTTGATGTCTTTCAGCGGCAGGACGTGCGTGATCAGATCGTCGATGTTGATCTTGCCGTCCATGTACCAGTCGACGATCTTCGGCACGTCGGTGCGGCCGCGTGCCCCGCCGAACGCGGTGCCCTTCCACGTGCGTCCCGTCACCAGCTGGAACGGCCGCGTCTTGATCTCCTGCCCAGCACCCGCTACGCCTATGATGATGCTCTCGCCCCAGCCACGGTGGCAGCACTCGAGCGCCTGACGCATCAGATCGACATTGCCGACGCATTCGAACGAGTAATCCGCGCCACCACCGGTCAGTTCGACCAGATGCGGCACCACATCGCCCTGCACCACCTTCGGATTGACGAAGTGCGTCATGCCGAACTTGCGGGCCAGCGTCTCACGGTCCGGATTGATGTCGACGCCGACGATCATGTTGGCACCGGCCAGCCGCGCGCCCTGGATCACGTTGAGGCCGATGCCACCAAGCCCGAACACCACGACGTTCGCACCGACTTCGACCTTCGCTGTGTTGATCACCGCGCCGATACCCGTCGTCACGCCGCATCCGATGTAGCAAACCTTGTCGAACGGCGCGTCGGGACGGATCTTCGCGACCGCGATCTCCGGCAACACCGTGTAGTTCGAGAACGTCGAACAGCCCATGTAGTGATGGATCATCTTGCCGCCGATGGAGAAGCGGCTCGTGCCATCCGGCATCACGCCCTTGCCCTGCGTGGCGCGGATCGAGGTGCACAGGTTCGTCTTGTGCGAGGTACAGCTTTTGCACTGGCGGCATTCCGGCGTGTAGAGCGGGATCACGTGATCGCCCTTCATCACGCTCGTCACGCCCGGGCCGACATCGACCACAATGCCCGCGCCCTCGTGCCCGAAGATCGCCGGGAACAACCCCTCCGGATCGGCGCCGCTGCGCGTGAACTCATCGGTGTGGCAGACACCGGTCGCCTTGATCTCGACCAGCACTTCGCCGGCCTTCGGTCCCTGTAGGTCGACTTCCTCGATGACGAGCGGCTGGCCCGCGGCATAGGCAACGGCGGCTTTGGTCTTCATCTTGCTCTCCGGTCTGAAATCGCTGCCCGTGCGATAGCACGCGCGAGCCCCCTAAAAACAGCCCATAAAAAATGCCGGGCCCGTTACGACCCGGCAGTCAAGGGAGTTATCCAACGCACGTCTGCATGATGCGGTGGATTCGTTTGGCGCTTACGCAACTTCCAGTTTGTTGTTGTTGCGGCGCAAAGCGTTCTGCCGTTCCCAGTACCAGGGCCGGTCGTGCGGAACGTCCCGTTTCACCGGCACGATCTGCCATTCGTTGACATAGGCGCGGCGCGGATTCTCCGTCGTGTTCGGTCCCGAACCGTGGAGCGTGCGGTTGTGATGAATCGAGGCGCCGCCGATCGGCACCGGCTGCAGCACTGCTTTCGCAATGTCGATCTCTTCTTCCAGGATCAGCGTCGTCACGCGCGCATCGCCATTCATGAACCCATGCCGCCGCACGCCTTCCTTGTGCGAGCCGGGGATGAAGCTCATGCAGCCGCTTTCCTTCGTCGCCGGATCGAGCGGCATCCAGCAGCCGAACGACTGATAGTCGAAGCTCGGATCCCAGAACCCCTCATCTTGGTGCCATGGCACATAGTCGGTGTTGCCCGGCGCCTTGCGCACCATATGGCCCCACACATCCAGATGCGCCTCGTGGCCCAGGATCTGCGTCGCGATCGCTTTGCTGTTCTTGTAGAACTGCGTGTCCTTCAGCTGCGGGATAAACTGCTCCGGCCTGAGAACCTGGCCGATGCGGTCGCCGCGCTGCTGATCCATCCGCGTCATCACATCGGTGACCAGCGCGCCCGGCAGAAGCTCGATCTGACCTGAGAACAACATGTCATAGACTTCACGCAGCCACTCCACCTCTTCGTCGGTGGTGATGCGGTCGATCTTCGTGAAGCCCAGCTCCCAGAAGTCTTCGACCTTTTCCTGCGTCAGCTTCGCGTCGAACTCTTTGTTCGGGCGGCGCGCCATCAGTGCATCGAATTTCTCGGACATATCAGCCTACCTTCTCGACTTCGCGCTCGGCGCCTTTGCGGATCCAGTCGCGGTGCAGTTCGACGCTCGAGGGCCAGCCGCCGGGGTGATACGAATAGAGCAGCGCCTTGCGGTCGCGGTTCGACCGGTTCGGCAGCGAACGGTGGATCAGGAACGGGCCGAAGAAGATCACGCTGCCGGCCGGCGATTCCACCGGTACCAGCTCGTTCAGATCGAACTGATCGGTGTCGAGTTCGTTGGCGCCGAAACCATCCACCTTCTTCGTCACGCGATTCCAGCCATCGCGGTGCGTGCCGGGCAGAACTTCCAGACAGCCATTGTTGCGGTCCGCATCGTCGAGCTGAACCATCGCCGTCACCACACGATGCGCGACTTTGTTGGAGTTGCGCCAGTATGGATAATCCTGATGCAGGATGATGTGGCCGCCAGTACGCGCCCGCTTCATCGTCGTCTTCTCGGTGAAGAGACCGATATTGTCCTGTCCGATCATGTCCTGCGCCGCGCCCCAGAGCCGCTTGTCGCGCGCCCAGGTATCGAGCGGCTTGGAGATATGGGCGAACGGCTCGATGCCCTGCACCACATCCGGAAAGTCGGGCTCCCACTTCACGACAAGGTCCCGCTCCTTCTGCATCTCGAACATGTAGCTGCCGACGGTGATCTTGGTATTCCGCTTGGCGGCGATGAGATCGCGCTCGAGATCTTCGACGTCGCGGCCCATCTGCTCGCACTCTGCGCGGGTGAACACGTCGTTGCGGACGACGTAGCCGTTTTCGTCCCAGCTGCGACGCTCGGCATCGGTCATTTTGAAGGGATTGGACATGAGGGCTCCTCACCGCCGGTCTGGAATGCCGACTTCGATCAATTGACATGCTAGCTTGTGCGATATCCTGGTCGTTCGCAAGTGTTGACTGGCGGAAATCGCAATCCTAACATGTTACACCAGCTGCGTGATGATCGCGGCGCCACCGTTTTCGCAGGAATCCCATGGCGTATCCAAAGGCTAGCAAAGAGCAGATCGATTTCTTCAATGAGCACGGCTACCTGATCGTCGAAGACGCGATCCCGCAGGCCGATCTCGACGAGCTGGAGCACTATTGCGACATCGTCCTGGAGAAGAAGAACGAGATCGCGTTCGACTGGGCGTGGGACAAGAACGAGACGAAGGAGCAGCGCTCCTTCCGCATCGTGCAATCCTCACCTTCTCTCGTCTGGGCCGAAGCCGACGAAGCCAAGTACCGCGCCTGGGAAGTGGAGTTCGGCTCCGACCTGCTCGGGAAGAAGGTGGAGTTCTGGTACGATCAGTTCCTCGGCAAGCCGCCGGGCAAGAGTGTCCCGACCTACTGGCACCAGGACGAAGGCTATTGGGGCCGCAACCTGCGTGGCCGCGGCCTCACCTGCTGGATCCCGCTGCAGGATGTAACGCCGGAAAACGGCTGCATGCACTTCATCGATGGCGGCCATAAGGGCGAGGTGCTCACCCACCGCCCGGTCGAAGGCATGGCGAGCGATCTTCTGACCTGCGATCCCGATGAGTCGAAGATGCTGGCCGCCTCGATCAAGCGCGGCAGCGTCACCTTCCATCACTCGAACATGCCGCACATGACGACGGCCAACACATCGAAGGGCTGGCGCAAGGCGGTGTCGAACCACATGCAGGAAATCGGCGCCGGCGGCGAAGGCGACCACTATCCGTGGAAGTTCTACGTCAACCAGAAGACCGGCAAGAAGATCGTCCCGCCGACGCGCTAGCACTTCATCCTCATCTGTCATGGCCCGCAAATGCGGGCCACCCAGGTGACATCAACCCGGTCTGGCGGGAGTATCCCCGAACCTTGTGAAAGCAGCGCATGTTTCAACTGGGTGGCCCGCACTAGGCGGGCCATGACAGTTTTTGGGGTTTGTGTGGACCGTGCAAAGCGGTCGATATTTGCGACAACAAAAAGGAAATTG
Organism: Rhizomicrobium sp.; assembly: GCA_036263395.1. GTDB lineage: Bacteria > Pseudomonadota > Alphaproteobacteria > Micropepsales > Micropepsaceae > Rhizomicrobium. The sequence continues at coordinate 8,753 of DATAHD010000008.1, forward strand.
GGGAAATGGCGAAATTCAACGGACTGGGCCTTCATCTCGGCAACCTCTCGCAGCTGTCGGACGCGGAAACGCGTTCGATCAGCCCGGAAAACTTCACCGGCGATAAGGGCAAAGGCGGCATGGCCAAGGAAGAAGGCGCCGCGTGGGATACCGCGCGCGGCCTCGGCCAGGGTTGGAAGGTTTCGCCCTACGTCATCATCAAGGCCGGTGACACGTTCACCCTCGCCGACATCAAGGGGCAAGGCGCGATCCAGCAGATCTGGATGACGCTGGCCCGCGGCAAGTGGCGCCACACGATCCTGCGCGCCTACTGGGACGATCAGAAGAACCCGTCCGTAGAGACCCCATGCGGCGACTTCTTCTGCGTCGGCTGGGAAGACTACGCGCAGATCAATGCCCTGCCGGTGAACGTGAACCCGGGCCGCGCCTTCAACTGCTACTGGGAAATGCCCTTCCGCAAGCGCGCCAAGTTCACGATCGAAAACCTCAGCGACGAGGACATCGTCGTCTACTACCAGATCAACTACACCCTCACCAAAGTGCCGGAGGACTGCGCTTACTTCCACGCCCAGTTCCGCCGCACCAATCCCCTGCCCTTCAAGGAAGACTACGTCATCCTCGACGGCGTGAAAGGGCAAGGCCACTACGTCGGCACCTACATGGCGTGGGGCGTGAACAATTCCGGCTGGTGGGGCGAAGGCGAGATCAAGTTCTACCTCGACGGCGACGGCGAATTCCCGACGATTTGCGGCACGGGTACAGAAGACTATTTCGGCGGGGCGTGGGCGTTCGAGAACCCCTATCAACCGGGTGAATATGCCAGCTACACGACGCCCTATCTGGGAATGCCGCAGG
>DATAHD010000009.1:0-11527 GCA_036263395.1 Rhizomicrobium sp.
GCATCGAGGCCAAGGTCCTTCGCTAGCATCAGCGCATAGGCGACGGAGATGTCGCCCATCGTGAAGCGGTCCGCCGCCATGTATGCGTGATCGGCCATCTTCGCCTCGACGGCACGCAGGCGACCGAGGAACCACTTCGCATAATCGTCCGCGACTTGTGTCACGCGCCGCTCTTCCGGCTCCAGCCGCGTGTAGCGCAGCACCAAGGTCTGCGGGAACGTCAGCGTCGCTTCGCCAAAATGCAGCGCGTTGAGATAGGCGCCGAAGCCGGCTTCGTCGGGCCGTACCGCAAGATCGGTCGGGCCATACTTCACGGCGAGGTACTCGCAGATCGCGGCCGACTCCGTCATGAACGTGTCGCCGTCGAAGAACGCCGGGATCGTGCCGAGCGGATTGATGCCGAGATAGTCTTTCTGGAACGCGCGCGGCGGGAACGGCAGCATCTTCAGCTCATACGAAAGCCCCATCTCCTCCAGCGCCCAAAGCGGCCGGAACGAGCGTGCGCTGAAGCAGTGATAGAGCGTGAGCATGATGAATCCCCCGAAGGCCGTGACCTTGGGGCGAAGCCAGTGCCGCCGTCCAGTGGGACGGCCGCGTCTCAGTCCTGCTCGGGCACCGCCGCGTGCGCCGGTTCGCGCATGCGGCGCGCGATGCCAGAGTCTTCTGGCAGGCGCATGAACTCATCGGCGAAGAGCGGTGCGCCGGACGGCTTCTCAAGCTCTACCGGCGGCTTCTTCCACCAGGTGCCACCGCGCAGGTAAAGTTCGATCCCCAACGCAATCGGGAAGCCGACTGCGATGAAAAGAACCAACCAGAAGAGATGCACCAGGCTTTCCACGCCAGTTACGCCCTGCCTTGCACGCTTATTCTGGGTTGTGGCGGTTAAGGGTGAGTGAAAGGGCCGTAACCTTTGCGAAGGAACTTGGGAAATACCGCCGTGGCAAAGACCGCCTCGAAAGCAAAGCCATCCGAAAAGCTGGTGAAAGGCCGCTGCCTCTGCGGCGGTGTCGAGATCGCGTTCGTCTATCCGGCGTTCTGGGCGTGGCATGACCACGGCGCGCCAAGCCGCACCGCCCACGGTGCGGTGTACGCGACCTATCTCGGCTGCTGGCGCAAAAACATCCGCATCCTGAAAGGCGAGGCGCTGATCGCGCGCTTCGAAGACACCAAGACCAACACGGTGCGCAGCTTCTGCAGCCGCTGCGGCACGCCGCTGATCTACGACCGCAAGCGCTCCAAACACATGGTCAACCTGCCGCGCGCCCTGTTCGCGACACGCACCGGGCGGGAGCCGCGCTACCACCTCAACATCGCCGAGCAGGTGGACTGGCTCTACACCGGCGCGCCGCTGGCGCCGCTCAAGGGCTATCCCGGCGTGGTGTGGGAGCGGCCCAAGGCGAAAAAGCGCAAGGTCCGTGACGACCCGTTCGATGAGGTGTTCGACAGCGCCTTCCGCAGCACCGCCAAACCGGCCGAAGACAGCTGATTTGCCATTTGCGCCGCGGAATGCTTGTTCCGCCCCCGACACCCTTTCAAAAAGGCCGCGGCGCCGCCCCTAGCGCCCGCGTGACGCCCATGGCCCAGCCCGTTCTCCGCCTTCGCCCCAAGGAAGGCCGCCGTGCCCGCAGCGGTGCGCCGTGGATTTTCTCCAACGAGATCGAGATGACGCCGAAGACCAAGGCGCTCCAGCCGGGCGCGCTGGTCACGGTTCTGGGCACCGACGACCGCGACTACGGCACCGGCTACTTCAATCCCAAGAGCCTGATCGCGGTGCGCCTGCTGGCGCCGGTGCGCGACACGGCGATCGATGCCGGATTCTTCGTCACGCGGCTGAAGCGGGCGCTGCGACTGCGCGAGGCGCTCTACGACAAGCCCTTCTATCGCCTGGTCCATGCCGAAGGCGACGATCTGCCGGGCGTGACGATCGACCGGTTCGAGGACACCTATGTCGTGCAGATCACGACGGCCGGCATGGAGAAGCTGACGCCGCAACTGGTCGAAGCGCTCGATACGATGCTGGCGCCAAAAAACGTCATCCTGCGCAACGATGCCCCGTCGCGATCTCTCGAAGGGCTGGAGAGCGATGTCCGCGTCGCGAAGGGCGAAGCGACGCGCATCGCCGTCGAAGAAAACGGCGTGCGCTATTTCGCCGATCTCGGTCAGGGGCAGAAGACCGGCTGGTATTTCGATCAGCGCGACAACCGCGCCTTCATGGCGAAGCTGGCGAAGGGCAAATCGGTGCTCGATGCCTACAGCTACACCGGCGGCTTCGGGCTCGCGGCAGCGAAGGCGGGCGCGAAGGATGTGACCTGCCTCGACTCCTCCGCACCGGCGCTGGCGCTGGCAGAAGAGTCCGCGGCGCTGAACAAGCTCTCGTCCAAAAGCGCGTTTGTGAAGGCGGATGTGTTCGAAGAACTCGAACGGCTGTGGACGGCGAAAGAGACCTTCGGCGTCGTCATCGCCGATCCGCCACCCTTCGTGAAATCGAAAAAGGATCTGGAGCCGGGCGCCAAGGCCTACCGCAAGCTTGCGCGCCTGTCGGCGGCGGTCACCGCGCCGGGCGGCTTCATGTGCGTCGCGTCGTGCTCGCACAACATCCCGATGGAGCGCTTCGCCGACGAATGCGCTGCCGGCATCCTGCGCTCGGGCCGCAAGGCCGCGCTGATCCATCAGGCCGGCGCGGGATCGGACCACCCGGTGCATCCGGCGCTGCCGGAGACGGCATATCTGAAGGCGCTGGTGTACGCGCTCGACTAGATCGAAATCTGCGTGCCCAGTTCGACGACACGGTTCGCCGGCAGCTGGAAGAACCGCGCCGGCGAATAGGCGTTTGACGCAAGCCAGGTGTAGAGGCCGATCCGCCACGGGCGCAGGATCGGCTTGGACGCCGGCACCAGCACTTCACGCCCGACAAAGAACGTCGTCGCATCGGGATCGATGACGAGCCCCAGCGGGCGTGCCTTGGCGAGCGCTTCGGGCACATCCGGAATCTCGAAGAAACCGAAGTGCAGCTTCACGCCGAAGAAGCCCTTGCCCATCTTCTCGACCTCGACGCGCTTGGCATCCGGCACCACCGGCACGTCGTCGACCATCACGCTCGCCAGCACCACGCGCTCATGCAGCAGGCGGTAGTGTTTCAGGCTGTGCAGCATCGTGCCCGGCGTCAGATCGGTGCGCGGGGTGAGAAAGACGGCGGTGCCGGCGATGCGCTGCGCATTCTTGTCGGCGCGCTCCAGGAACAGGTGCATCGACAGTGCGCCATCGCGCATTCGGTCGAGATGCAGCCGCCGTCCGACGCGCCACGTATCCATCACCACGAACACGACCGCGGCCACGGCCAGCGGCAGCCAGCCGCCTTCGACGACCTTCAGTGTGTTGGCGGAGAGGAAGGTGAGATCGATAAGGCCCAGCGCGCCGAATACGGCGATGACGACCGGCATACGCCAGTTCCACTTCTTCGCCGCAACAACGGCGACGAGGAACGTGCTGATCGCCATGACGCCGGTCACCGCGATGCCGTACGCCGCCGCGAGCGCATTGGACGATTTGAAGATCAGCACGATCAGCACCACACCGACGCACAGCATCGCGTTGATGCGCGGCACGTAGATCTGGCCCTGCTCGGTCGCGGAGGTGTGGCGCACTTCCATGCGCGGCAGCTGACCCAACTGCACCGCCTGCTGCGTGATGGAGAACACGCCGCTGATCACCGCCTGCGAGGCAATAATCGTCGCCAGTGTAGCGAGCGCCACCAGCGGGTAGTGCGCCCAGTGCGGCGCAAGCGAATAGAACAGGAAGGGCGCCGCCTGCGGATTGCTCAGCAGCATCGCGCCCTGCCCAAAATAGTTCAGAACCAGCGCTGGCAGGGTGACGAAAATCCAGGCTCGGCGGATCGGGGCAATTCCGAAATGCCCCATATCCGCGTAAAGCGCCTCGCATCCTGTCACCGCCAGCACGACCGAACCAAGTGTCACGAACGCGACCCACGGCTCGATTTCAAACAGGTGCAGGCCATAGATCGGATTGATCGCCATCAAGATTTCGGGATTGCGCGCAATGCCCATCGCGCCCAGCACCGCAATCACGATGAACCAGACAACCATCACCGATCCGAACAGCGCACCGATACGCTCGGTGCCATGGCGCTGGATCAGGAACAGGCCGACGAGGATGGCGAGCGACAGCGGCATCACCGCGGCCGCCAGTGCGCTGCTCTCTGCCCCGATACCTTCCACGGCGCTTAGCACCGAAACCGCCGGGGTCAGCATTCCGTCGCCATAGAACAGCGCGAGGCCGATCAGCGCCACGATACCGATGCCGGTCTTCACTTTGCGGCTCAACGATTGCGTGCGATGCGCCAGCGCCGCCAGCGCGAGAACGCCGCCCTCACCGTCATTGTCGGCGCGCATGATGAAGAGGACGTACTTCACCGTCACCACGATGAAGAGTGCCCACAGGATCAGCGACAGGGCTCCCATCACCGCCGGGGGCGCGGGTAGAGCCCCACCGCCGCCTGCTGCGGCGAGCGCCGACTCGCGCATCGCGTAGAGCGGACTGGTTCCGATGTCGCCAAAGACAACACCCAGCGCGCCCACGGTGAGTGATAGCTGCCCCTGCCGCTGCGACATAAATCGGAAGCCTTGGTTAGATGGTGACCTGAGTGCCGAGCTCGATCACCCGGTTCGGCGGCAAGTGATAGAATTTCGCCGGCGCGAGCGCGTTGGCGGCGAGACTCATATAGAGCCAGGTGCGCCAGCGGCCGAGCGCCGGATGCTCACCCGGCACGAGCGTTTCACGGCCGATGAAGAAGGTCGTCGTATCAGGATCGAGATTGAGGCCGAGACGCCTGGCCTGGGTCAGTGCCAGCGGCACATCCGGCATCTCGAAGAAGCCGTGATGGATGCGCACGCTGTAGAAGCCCTTGCCGAGCTTGTTCACTTCGATGCGCTTTTCCGGACGAACGATCGGGGTGTCTTGCACCACGACATTGGCCAGCACGACACGCTCGTGCAGCACCTTGTTGTGCTTGAGATTGTGCAGCAGCGCGCCCGGCACCGCGTCGAGGCGCGCCGCCATGAACACCGCCGTGCCAGCGACGCGCACCGGCGTCTTGTCGGCGCGGTCGAGGAACAGCTCCAGCGGCATGGATTCGTTGCGAAGCCGCTCGACATGCTTGCGCCGTCCGATACGCCACGTTTCCATGATGATGAAGACGCACGCCGCGATCGCGAGCGGCAGCCAGCCGCCTTCCACGATCTTGAGCGAGTTGGAGGCGAGGAACATCACGTCGATGACGGCGAGCAGGCCGAACACGCCGATGATCACCGGTGTCTTCCACTTCCACTGCCCGAACGCGACCAGCGAGACGTTAAACGTGTCGATCACCATGACGCCGGTCACCGCGATGCCGTAAGCGGTGGCGAGTGCGCCCGACGACTTGAAGATCAGCACGATCAGCACGACGCCGAGCAGCAGGATGAAGTTCATCCGCGGCACATAGATCTGGCCGTAGTCGGTCGCGCTGGTGTGGCGGATCTCCATGCGCGGCAGCTGGCCCAGCTGCACCGCTTGCTGCGTGATCGAGAACACGCCGCTGATCACCGCCTGCGATGCGATGATGGCGGCAAAGGTGGCGAGACCCACCAGCGGATAGTGCGCCCAGTGCGGCGCCATCGAATAGAACACGGTGTGCGCGTTGCTCGGTGCGTAGAGCAGCGAGGCGCCCTGGCCGAAATAGTTGAGCACCAGCGCCGGCAGCGCTACGACCAGCCAGGCGATGCGGATCGGCAGCTTTCCGAAATGGCCCATGTCGGCGTAGAGCGCTTCGCAGCCCGTCACCGCCAGCACCACGGAGCCCAGCGCCACGAATGCCGCCCACGGCTCCTGAATGAAGAGGTTGATCGCGTACCAGGGATTGATCGCCAGCAGCACCTGCGGCACGCGGATGATCCAGCTGATACCCAGCACCGACAGCACGATGAACCACAGCACCATCAGCGGCCCGAACAGCTTGCCGATCTGCGCCGTGCCACGGCTCTGCAGCAGGAAGAGGCCGACAAGACAGGCCAGTGAGGCCGGCAGCACCAGCGGTTCGAGCGCGTGCGCTTCGACGCCAAGGCCTTCGACCGCACCCAGGACGGAGATCGCCGGCGTCAGCATGCCGTCGCCGTAGAAGAGGGCGAGGCCGAGAATGGCGCTGAAGCCGATCGCGCTCTTCACCTTGCGCCCGATCTTCGGGGCGCGGTGCGCGAGGGTGGCGAGGGCAAGTGTGCCGCCTTCGCCGTCGTTGTCGGCGCGCATGATCAGCAGCACGTATTTCAGTGTCACGACCGCGATCAGCGCCCACAGCACCATCGACAGGGCGCCAAAGATCGTCGTCTGGATCGGGATGTGTCCCGCGGTCGACAGCACGGTTTCGCGAAGCGCGTAAATCGGGCTCGTGCCGATATCGCCGAACACCACGCCCAGCGCGGCGAGCGTCAGGATCGCGGTCTGCTTGAAGGTCCGCTTCTCGTCGGTATGGGCATGAACCTCGCCAACGGGCGTGTCATGTCCGGCCAGCGGATCGCTGGCGTCCGGCAACGGTTCTAGGGTCTCGAGCTTGTTCACGCGGGCGGGCTTTGGAACTTGACCGTGACGATAACGCGGAACCCCTTAGTACGGAGGCGTCCGTGCTTCCACCGCGGGCAGTCACAATGGCCGCCGCTCGAAGGCGGCGGAACCTATGCCTGAGCCTCTACGCAAAAAAGAGGGGAGAGGCAGAATAGCGCAGCCACCCCTTTTCTGTCGGGGACGGCCCTATGCGGCGTGCCTGCGGTATTGGCGGAAAGCCTGACAAAAGGCCTTGGCGGGGCCGCCTTCGTCACAATTCCTTTGCAACCCAGACGTCGCCGATTGGCCATCGCGGCGGCTGGCAGCCGCTAGTTGATCGACAGCAGGTCGCTGTCGCCGCCGTTGTCGTCATGGTCGCGGCGCACGTTGCGATCGTCGTCGTCGCGGCCGCTGGCGGCGTCCGGGCCGATGAAGCCGCGCACCAGATAGGTGCGGGTGCCCCAGGACTGCGAGCGAATGTTGTAGACGCGGACCATGGTCCAGTCGTTGTCCGGGCTGACGTCGCGCACCGGATCGTCGCGGTAGACCGCGCCGTCGTTGAACCAGTTGGCGTGGTCGATGCGGATTTCGCGCGACGACACGATCGAGGACACCACCGCCAGATGCGCACGGTTCGGACCGGCATAACCCGTCAGCATCATCACCGCATTCTTCTGCGGCTTCTCGCGATGCTCATACTTGCCGGAGCTTCTGTCCCACCACGTGTAAGCGTCGCCGAAAATGTTCACGCCGGTACGTGCTCTTGCGTATGGGACACATTGCAGCGGCTTGCTCGGATCGCTCACACCGGTGTGCGGCGTGACGGCGGCAACGCGATGCTTCGCGGGCGGTGTGTAATCGTAGTCAGGTGTCGCGCAGGCCGCGAGAGAACAAGAAAAAGTGGCTGCCACGGCGAACCGCAGAAAAGACCCCACCATCAAAAAGCCCCTTCATTCGCCGCTCTAGCCGGCGGCAGCCACGCAGGGACCATAGGCGCGCGCCCTTCAAAGGCGCGTTAGACCATTTACTCAAAATCGAACTTCTAAAATTTGAATCAATTGGGCCGCTATTCGGCCGGCGGAAGCTCCGCGCGGGCGGCGCGTGCATCGAGCCGCGGCGATCCGCTGAAGCCCATGATGCCGATGGAAAGAAGGCCCGCGACCGCGAAAATAAAGAACGGCGCGCTCCATGCGGATTCCGCCAGAACGAAGAACGGCAGCATCAACCCCACGAAGATTTCCGGTCCGCCGCGCCAACCACCGATCTGCACCGTGCCGGCCTTTGCCGTGCGCACGAAATTCATGTCGGCGCCGGTGAACGCTTCATAGGTCGCGCGCGCATTGGCAAGCACGAGGCCGGTCGGGAAGATCATCGCCAGCATGATGGTGCGCCACAGATGCGAGGCCTGCTCGCGCCCCAGCATGCGCTGGCCGAGCCAGAGATAGGTCATGCTGGCGGCAAGGCCGAGACCGGTGACGAAGAGGCCGAGATTGGCGACGGCCTGCAGGTATTCCGCGCCCATGTAGATCAGGATCAGGTTGATCGCGACCGTCAGGCCGGCCAGCAGGTAGAACGAGAACTGGCAGACCTGCATCGTCAGGAGTGCCTTGATCTGCCAGCGCAGGTCGGAGGCCCACACCACCGGCAGCAGCTTGCGGGCGACCTGGGCATGGCCCTTGGTCCAGCGCGCCTGCTGCGCTCGCCACGCGGCGGCCGTCTCCGGCAACTCACCCGGCACTTCGATCTCCGGCAGCATCGCGGCGCGCCAGCCCTTGAGGGCGCAACGGACGGAGAGGTCCAGATCTTCGGTCAGCGTGTCGCCGGTCCAGCCACCGCCGTTCTCGATGGCTTCGCGGCGCCATACCCCGGCGGTGCCGTTGAAGGAGAAGGGGACCCCGGCGCGGAAGCGGGCTTCCTGCTCGATCGCGAAATGGGCGTCCAGCAGCACCCCCTGGGCGCGGGTCAGCCAGTTGGCCTCGCGGTTGGCGTGGCCCCAGCGGGCCTGGACATAGGCAAGGCCGCCATCGGCGACGAGCGCCGGCACGGTCTGACGCAGGTATTCCGGGTGGGGCACGAAATCGGCGTCGAAAATGGCGACGAACGGGGCCTGCGAATGCAGCAGCCCGAAGGCGAGGTTGCCGGCCTTGAAACCGCTGCGCTCGCCGCGGCGCATGACCTTCAGGTTGATGCCCTCCGGCGTAATCCTGCGCACCGCTTCGACCAGCGCGTCATGGCGCTCGGCCGAGCCGTCGTCGAGGACTTGGATTTCCAGCTTGTCCTTCGGCCAGTTCAGGCGCGCCGCGGCGGCGGCGACGCGCACCGCCAGATCGCCTTCATCGCGGACCGGCAGCTGCACCAGCACATGCGGCAGCGCCTCGTCGGGCAGAACCGGACGGCGCACCCGCGGTGCTTCGCGCGTCAGGCGCACATAGGCGAGGACGAAAAGTTGAACCGAAAGGAGCGCGAGCACGGTCAGAACGACCGCGAGCACGCATTGCAGCATCAGCGAAAAACCGGCCATGGCGGAACGCTAGAACCCCCACTCTATGTTGTCCGGTTCCACCGGCTTTTGGTGGCCTTGCGGCTGGGACTCGATACCCGCTCGAAGGCTCAGGGAATTTGTTACGCCCCGTTACCTTTAGCAAGGGGCGGTTGTCGAGCAGAACCTCAGTCCAGCGTGCGACGGAACCGCGCCAATGCCACCGCGGAAACGGCGAACATAAAGAGAATAAGGGGCCACAAATCCGGCCATATTTCGGCAAGGCCGTTGCCCTTGAGCAAGATGCCGCGGGCGACCCGCAGGAAATGGGTCGCGGGCAGGGCCTCGCCGATCCACTGCGCCCAGATCGGCATGCCCTCGAACGGGAAGGCGAAGCCGGACAGAAGGATGGCGGGCAGCAGGAAGAACATCGTCATCTGCATCGCCTGCAGCTGGTTCTGCGCCAGGGTGGAGAAGGTGTAGCCGACCGCAAGGTTGGCCGTGATGAAGATGACGAGCGCCAGCCCGAGCAGCCACATCGACCCGATCATCGGCACATGGAAGACAAATTTGGCAACCAGCAGGATGATGCCGCTCTGGATCGCGCCGATCGCAATGTTGGGGGTAATTTTGCCGATCATGATTTCGACCGGCGTCGCCGGCATCGCCAGCAGGTTCTCATAGGTGCCGCGCTCGATCTCACGCGTCAGCGCCAGGCACGTCATCAGCACCATGGTCATGGTCAGGATCACCGCGAGCAGACCCGGAATGATGCTGTACTGGGTGACGGATTCCGGATTGTAGAGAAGGTGCGTCGTGGCGGTGAACGGCGGCGGTCCCTGCGCGCGTCCGGCCAGCGGGCCTTTCAGATCGTCGCGCAAGGCGGTGTTTGCCAGCGCATTGAAGGCACTCAGCGCGTAGGACGCGGCGGAGGGATCGGTGGCATCGACCTCGATCAGCACCTGCGGCTGCGCCCCACGGACGATGTCGCGCGTGAAGTTGGTCGGGATTTCGACGACGAAGAGAACCTTGCCTTCCTGCAGCAGTTTGCGCGCGGCAGTCGGTGAGCGCGTCTCCGTGACGATGTCGAAGTAGCTGGAATTGTGCAGCCCGGCGATCACCGAGCGGGCAAAGACACCGGGATCGTTCACCGCGATGGCGGTGGGCAAGGCACGCGGATTGAAATTGATCGCGAAGCCGAACAGGAACAGCTGCATCAGCGGCACGCCGACGATCATGCCCATGGTGATGCGGTCGCGCCGCGCCTGCAGCAGCTCTTTCAGCAGCACCGCATAGATGCGCGCGAAGGAGAAGGCGCGACTCATGCCACCTGCTCCTGCAACAGGATGAACACGTCTTCGAGGTTGGGCTTGGTCTCGGTGATGGTGACGCCTTGCCCCTGGCGCAGCGGCGCGAGCGTCGCCTCGAGTGCAGCGCGATCGTGGCCGCTGACATGCAGCGCGGCGCCGAAGAACGCCGCATATTCGACGCCGGGCTTGCCTTCGATCTGACGCAGCAAACGCCGCACGCCATCGCCTTCTATCACGAACGTGATGAGGCCGGATTGCGCCAGCACCTCGGCCACCGATCCCTTGGCGATCATCTTGCCGTTTAGAATGTAAGCAATGCGATCGCAGCGCTCCGCTTCATCCATGTAGTGGGTGGAGACGAGGACGGTCAGACCTTCTTCGCTGAGGGCATGGATCTGCTCCCAGAAATCGCGCCGCGCTTTGGGATCGACACCGGCGGTCGGCTCGTCGAGCAGCAGCAGCTTGGGCTGATGCAGCATGCAGGCGGCAAGCGCCATGCGTTGCTTCCATCCGCCGGACAGTTCGCCCGCCAATTGCTTCTGGCGTTTGACGAGACCCAATCGTTCGAGTGTTTGGTCGACCTTCGCGCGCGCATCCGGTAATTCGTAAAGCCGCGCCACGAATTCCAGATTCTCGCGGATCGAGAGATCCTCCCAGAAGCTGAAGCGCTGGGTCATGTATCCGACCTGGCGCTTGATCGCTTCCGACTGCGTGCGCACGTCGAGGCCGAGGCAGGTGCCCTGGCCCTCATCCGGCCGCAGCAACCCGCACAGCATGCGGATCGTCGTCGTCTTGCCGGAGCCGTTGGGGCCAAGAAAGCCCCACACCTCGCCCTCCGGCACCGCGATGTCGACGTGGTCGACCGCGATCTTGGTGCCGAAGCGCTTGGTCAGGCCACGCACATCGATGGCGAGGTTCGTTGCCATATCAGAGCGGCCGCACCTGCACCGGCTGACCGGGATTGAGCTTCAGCCCGCCGGGCGCACGCGCCTCCAGCTTGAACACCAGCTTCTCGCGATTGCCGACGCTGAAGATCACCGGCGGGGTGAACTCTTCCTGGCTGGCGATGAAGCTGATCGTGGCGGTGAGGCCCGCACCGCAACCGTCGCAGCTGATTTTCACCTTCTGGCCGATGCGGACGTGGGAG
>DATAHD010000010.1:0-2618 GCA_036263395.1 Rhizomicrobium sp.
GCCAGATAGACCTGCTCGGCCACCGTCTTGTAATCGACGTCGCCCTTGATCTGGCCCCAGCGCTTCATCTGCGTCAGCATCCACACCGCAAAGGACTGCCAGGGGAACGGATCGAAGTCGACGCGCTTCGGATCGGTCTTCACGCCGCCGAGCCCGTCGGCATAGGTGCCGGTCAGCACCTGCTCCAGCACGGTAACGGGCGCGTTGATGTAGTTGGCCGGCGCAATGGCCTCCGCAATCTGCTTGCGGTTCTCCGCCTTCGCCGCATAGCCGGTCGCATCGACGATGGCGCGGGTCAGCGCCGCAAAGCTGTTCGGCGATGACGTGATGAACTCCTTGCTCGCGGCAAAGCTGCAGCAGGGATGGCCGTCCCAGATCTCCTTGGAGAGGATGTGCAGGAAGCCGACGCCGTCATAGATCGCACGCTGGCAGATGTTGTCGGGCGCGAGGAAGCCGTCGATGTTGTCGGCGCGGAGGTTCGCCACCATTTCCGGCGGCGGCACCGAACGCAGCTGCACGTCGGTATCGGGATCGAGCCCGTGCTCGGCGAGATAATAGCGCAAGAGGTAATTGTGCATGGAGTAGTCGAAGGGAATGGCGAACTTCATCCCCTTCCAGTCCTTCGGATCGCGCCGGTCCTTGTGCTTCATGGCGAGCGTGATGCCCTGCCCGTTGACGTTCTCGATCGCGGGCACCGTGAACGGGATCGGCTGCGCGCCGAGCCCGAGCGTGATCGCGATCGGCATCGGCGCCAGCATGTGCGAAGCGTCGTATTCCCTGTTGATGGTCTTGTCGCGGATGACAGCCCAGCCCGCAGTCTTCACCACTTCGACGTTCAGCCCCTGCTTGGCATAGAAGCCGAGCGGCGAGGCCATGATGATCGGCGTGGCGCAGGTGATTGGAATGAATCCGACCTTGAGGTCCTTCTTCTCAGGCACACCGCCTTGCGCAAATGCCTCGGTCACGGCCTTGATCGGGAAGAACTGCGAGACCGCGGCGAGCGCAGTGGCGGCACCCACCGATTTCAGGAAGGCGCGGCGCGCCATGTCCTGCGGAAACACCGCGCGCATCACGGCTGACGCGACGACGCCTTCGTAGCGTTTCTCCTCGGTCGATGGCGGCGCGACTGGCTGGCAGCGCAGCGCGCGTTCCGCATAGTCGTGCTCGGCAACGGAGCGATGCCGGCCGCACACGCAGCCATGGCGAGCAAGCTCGCGTTCGGAATCGAAGGGATCATCGAAGATGGACATGCTGCGCTCCTTTGTCACACCGGAGCGACGCGCGAAGCCTGATCCCGCATCGATCCCTGGAATTGATCGGCGTCCGGCCATTTTTCCGCGGACGGACGCCGATATTCATGCAGGTTCTATGCCGCCTTGCTGGTGACGCCGGACGCCGTCGGCAATCCCTCGTCGATCGGCAACGCGGGATCGCGCGACCATTCGTTCCAGGAGCCGAAATACATCCGCACGTCCTTCACCCCGGCGTTCTTCAGCGCCAGGAACGTGTTCGAGGCGCGCGCGCCCTTGAAGCAGTAGAGATAGACCGGCGTGTTCTGCGAGATGCCGACGGTGGCGCATTCGGCGAGGATTTCGTCTTTCGACTTGAAACGCGGTCCCTCGCCGGTCGGCTTCATCATCCGGTACCATTCCAGCCAGACGGCGCCGGGGATGCGGCCCTTGCGCGGACAAAAGTCCTTGCCGTAGGGAGACGAGCTGTCACCGATCCACTCGTCGACGTCGCGCACGTCGAGGATGGCGATGCCCGGCTTGCCGAGCGCCGCCAGCATCGTTTTGGCATCGATCAGGATGTCGCCAGCCTCGGGGATGATCGAGAACGAGGCCTTCACCGGGGTCGGCACATCGTTGGTCGTCGGGAAGCCCGCCATCGCCCAGGCGTCATAGCCGCCGTGCAGCACCTTGATCTTGGGATAGCCCAGCATGGTGAGCAGGTAATAGCCGCGGCAGGACTGGCCGAAGCCGGAATTCATCGACTGCTCGTAGATGACGGCGGTTTCCTTGCCTGAAAGACCAGCGGCGCCGAAGGCGTCGGCGAACTTTGTCTTCAGTTCGGCCATGCCCTCCGGCGTCGAGGTCGCAAGATACGTGAAGATCTCATGCACATTGACTGCACCCGGCAGGTGCCCTGCCGCGTAGGCGTCGGGGTTGCGCGTGTCGATGACGACGCACGGCTCTTTCTTGATGAGTTCGGCGAGATCGCTGGCAGTAATCAGAACGTCCGTCATGGCAGGCCTCTCCTGTCGTTGTGGTTGCAGTCAGGGTCGTTCGGAATGCGCCATCAGAACTCCGCCAGCATCTTGCGAAGCTGTTTTGTGGCGGGCGTGACGATGGCGACGAAATAGGCTTCGCGCAGCCGGCGCTGGGCACGATGGCTCTTCAGGTAACCGCGCGCGCCGCAATGGAGCATCGCCGCATGCGCGGCTGCGACCGCGGCGTCTCCCATGCGCAAGCGCAGCGCGACGACGCGGCGCCAGTAGCTGTCGTCCGTGTTGTAGGGATCGGCGGCGAGCGCCATCCCCTCCTTTTCGAACTCGGCATGGAGCTCGCGGAACTGCGTTGGCTGCTGCGGCAGATAGCGGTTGACGTGGCCGAGCGGCG
>DATAHD010000011.1:0-5870 GCA_036263395.1 Rhizomicrobium sp.
CGGGGATTCCGATCTATGCCGAGCGCGGGCGCAGCGGTGGGTTCGCGCTGCTCGACGGTTACCGCACCAAGCTCACCGGCATGACGCAGGCAGAAGCAGAGACATTGTTTCTTGCCGGCCTTCCCGGCCCAGCGGCTGAACTCGGCCTTGCCGAAAATCTCTCAACCGCCCGATTGAAGTTGCTGGCCGCCTTACCGGCGAACGTGCAGCCCGGCGTCGACCGCATCGCATCGCGCTTCCATCTCGATCCGGCAGGCTGGTTTCACGAGCGCCAACCGTTTCCCGCACTGCCGCTGATCGCCAATGCGGTGTGGAATGAGCGCTATGTCAGCCTGCACTATCGACGCGCCGGGCAATCCGAACGCGCGCTCCGCAAGCTTGGGCCGCTGGGCGTCGTGCTGAAAGGCGGTACCTGGTACCTCGTTGCACAGTCCGGTAAGGCAATCCGCACCTATCGCGCCGCGAACATCCACGATGCGGAGGTTCTCGACGAGCCGTTTGTGCGACCGAAGGGGTTCGACCTCGCCTCGCACTGGGCGCAGACCTCGCGCGATTATGAAGCGGGCGTCTACCACGAACGCGCGGACGTGCGGTTGTCACCGCGCGGTTTCGCACTGCTGGAATTGCTGGGACCGTATGTGACCGAAGGGGCGGCAAGTACGATGACAAAACCGGACGCGGAGGGCTGGGTGCGCTGCACATTGCCCATTGAAGGCATTGAGGCGGGGGTGCGCGACCTGATGCGACTTGGTGATGACGTTGAGGTGCTGGGACCGCCCGTTTTGCGCAAAGCGATGACGCGCACGCTGGATGCGATGCGCGCACGGCACGATGATTAGATCAGGTTGCTCGCAGCAGAAATCGTCACTGCCATGAACAGTGCAGCACCGACGGCGCTTGTTATCGCTGCGGCGAAGAGGATCGCACTGCCTTCCACAAGAGCGAGGGCCAAAACCGCCGCGACAAAGGCCGGGATCACATTGCTGAGCGGAATCGGGATCAACATCATCGCGCCGAGCGCGAACAATACCGCGCCCGCGAGTGGAGCAAGCCGCGCCAGACCATCGCCACCGCGGCCAGGAATGTAGCGGCGGCACGTCTTCAGCACGGTGATCGCATGACCGAGGGCATAGCGGGCGTGATGCGCACCGATCTCTCGCACTGCGATGGCTGCCGGTAGTATTTGTGCGCCACGTGGGGCCATCATGCCGATAGACAGAGCACAGATCGCCAACCCTGCGGGCAGCGAAGCCCCCGGCAAGGCGCCAATCATGGCGAGGACGAAGATCAACAGGTAGGTCGCCTGGGTATCGAGCCGGGCATGTAGCCAGCCCAAGGATACCCGCCCTTCCGGCAGCGTCATATGGGCGCGCTCCAGGACAGAGAGGGAACTACAACCGGCGGATGACATCTGGAATCCAAGGCTTGCTTAGAGAAAATGCTGGGGAGGAACCCGCCGTCGCGCGTTTCCAAACAGGAAGTTCCAAGGAGATAACTCTCATGAAGCGCAAAGGCTCCGCCGAGTGGACCGGCGACCTCCGGACCGGAAAAGGAACCGTATCGACCGAGAGCGGCGCATTGTCCGCCCGGCCCTATGGCTTCAACACGCGGTTCGGCGACGAGAAGGGCACCAATCCGGAGGAGCTGATCGGCGCGGCGCATGCGTCGTGTTTCTCGATGGCGCTGTCCAACGAACTGGCGAAGGCCGGCATCGCAACCCCGCACATCGAGACCAGCGCGGTCATTGAGCTCAAGCAGCAGGACGGCGGTTTTGCGATTACGTCGTCGCACCTGACGGTCAAAATCACGGCGAAGGGTGCCGATAGAGCCGCGGCTCAGAAAGCCGCAGACACGGCGAAGGCGAACTGCCCCGTGTCGAAGCTGCTCAAGGCGGACATATCGATGGACACGACGATCGAGGTCTGAGCCTCGTCAGGCAGCGGCGCGATCGGGAAGCGAGATCTGCGCCGCGGCCTCGCGCGCCTTGTCCCACTCCTCGAGATTGCGCAGGCCGTCCTTCACGAACGGGCTCTTGCGCAGCGCCGCGAAGAACAAATCGCGCAGCCACGATCCCGGCGCACGCAGAGGCCGCTTGATGTGGAGCAGCAGGATGATGCGATCCTCATCCGTGTCGTTCCACACTTCGTGCGGATACATGTCGTCGAAGATGAAGGCGCGCCCTTCTTCCCACACGAGATTGTTGCCATCGACATCCATGTGACAGTCGTTGCGCTTAACCGGAATCGAGAGGCCGAGGTGAGTCGTGAGGATGGCCTTGGTAGGCCCGGTGTGGCGAGGCACATGCGCCCCAGCCAGCATCACCGAATAGAAGGCCGTCAGAAGGCCGGGGACATTCTCCAGAATGCGCGCTGTCTGCGGGCACTTCGCACAGTTCTTGTCGATGCGTACGCCATAGCCGAACAGAAAGAATGAGCGCCACTTTCCGTCCGTCGCGATCTTCGCGTGGTCCGGCGATACCTCCAGCACCGAAGGCACCGACATCCGATCTTCCAGAAGCTTCAGCGCCTCCGCACGGATCGTTGCCGTGTTGCTTTCCAGGTAGGGCACCCAGGAAAACTGATCGACCGGCACAACCGGCGTCTCTGCAAGGATAGACGAGCGCATGAGCATACGGTCGAAGCCCGGCAGAAGCCGCTGCGCCGTGGAGATGAAGATGTCGCGAAAACTAGCCACCTGACCTCACTTCGACCGATACGATCTTAGCGCAAAGATCGACCACCGGTGCCATGCAAATGTATGTAGTGACATGTTCCTCGACAACCTTTTCAAGGCTGTAATGATGACGCGCAACGCTGTCATGCCAGCGGATAACACATGGATCTATCGGGGGATTGCGACGATGCATCGGATGGCACTTGCGACACTGGCGCTGCCTATTCTTTTGGCATCTGCTCATGCGGACACCTACACACTCGCGGCATCGCCCACCACGGTCGCATGGGGCAACTACGACGCGACGCGTCCGCCGGTGCTGCACATCAAATCGGGTGACACCGTTGTGTTTCACACAGTGCTCACAAATAGCCCGACCGGCCTTGAGAAAAACGGTGTTGCACCGGCCGATGTCGAGCAGGCCCTGCGCGACATCTATGACAAGGTGCCGCTGACGGACCGCGGGCCGGGTGGTCATATTCTCACCGGCCCTGTGGCGATCGATGGTGCAGAGCCGGGCGACACGCTCGAGATCCGGATAAAGAAGATCGATCTCGCAATTCCGTATGCCTATAACGGCTTTCGTTATGGCGCCGGCATCCTGACCGACGAATTCCCCTACTCGCGGACGAAGATCATCCCGCTCGACAGAGACAAAATGCTCGCGCATTTCGCGCCGGGGATCGACATTCCGCTGCGTCCCTTCTTTGGCAGCATGGGCGTCGCGCCACCGGCATCGTTCGGCAAGTATGACAGCACCCCACCGACCATCCATGGCGGTAATATGGACAACAAGGAGCTGGTCGCCGGATCGACGCTTTACCTCCCAGTCTACAATTCCGGCGCGCTATTCGAGATTGGCGACGGCCATGCGGGGCAAGGAAACGGTGAAGTCGACGTTACCGCGATGGAGACCTCGCTGATCGGCACATTGGAATTCATCGTGCACAAGGGCGAAAAACTCGACTATCCGCGCGCAGAGACGCCGACGCATTACATCGCAATGGGCTTCGACGACGATCTCTCCGTCGCGGCGCACAAGGCCGTGCACAACATGGTAGAATTTCTCGTGCGTGAGAAACATCTGAGCCGCGACGACGCCTATATGCTGACCAGCGTCGCGGGCGATGCGAACCTGACCGAGGTGGTCGATCGCAACAAGGGCGTGCATGTGACGATGCCGAAGGCAATCTTCACGGCGAAGTGAGAGCCTTTGGCTCTCCTGAACAGCGGATTTGGGAAGGACCTGTCAGATGCCCAACGCCTGTTTGTAGACGCCACGCGCGGCCTTGAAGACCTCGAACGGAAACTTGATCGGGACGTCTTCCAGCGCTGCGGCGAGCATCTCGAGATGCGCTTCGAAGCCTGCCGCCGTGCGCGGCGCATCCTCGCTATCGGGAATGGACACGGTCATGGTGAGGTTGGTGCCGCCGGGCACGATGCGCGTCTCGAAGCGCAACGGACGCAAAGGCTCGCCGGGGCTGCTCCAGCTATAGGCGATGACGTGCGGCGGTCTCACGTCGGTCACCACGCTGTCGATCGCAATGCCGCTGTCGGCAAAGTCGAGTTTCGCGGTGCCGCCTGGACGCAGCTCGATCCGGCCCGGCGCGAGCCAGTTCGCGATCTGATCCGGCTTGGTCAGCGCTTCCCATAGCCGCCCGGGGCTATGGGTGAAGACCCGCGTTAATGTGATGTCAAAACGATCGCCGTTGCGACGAATACTGCCGCACACTTCTGTGTCCGCCACGGGCCCCTCCAAGTTTTGGCGGAGTTTAAGCGGCCCTTTGCCGGCGAACCTTGATGTGGATCAAGGAGGACAATGCGGTCTAGAGCAGCGCTCCCGCAATCAGCTTCTGCGTAAGCTGCTGGCAGTTGGCCATACTGGGGTTGAGCTGGAAACGCTGGATCATACCGACGAAGATGAGATCGTTGGCAGGATCGACCCAGAACCACGTGCCGGCCGCGCCATCCCACTGGAAGGAGCCTTTGCCGACCGGGATGCCGGCGGCCGCGGGATCGGTGAAGACGGCGCAGTTGAAGCCGTGACCGAAGCCGGGGCGGATCATCTGGGCGCCGATACCGAAGCCTTTGCGCATCATCTCGTCGGACAGCTGATTGGTGCTCATCAACGCCACGGCCTCGGGTGAGACCACGCGCACGCCATCCAGATCACCCTTGTTCAGCAGCATCTGCGCAAAGCGCGCGTAATCGTCGAGCGTGGAGACAAGACCGCCGCCGCCGTTTGCCGCTTTCGGCGGTTCGAAGTGATTGCCCATCGGCGGCTTGTCGAGCTGTACGATGCCCCCTTCGCTGGTGGTACGATACAATGCGGCCAGCCGATCCAGCTTTGCCGACGGCACATAGAAACCTGTCTCGCTCATGCCGAGCGGCCCGAAGATGTAGTTCTGCATGAAGTCGGGCAAGGACTCGCCGGTCAGCTTCTCGATCAGCGCACCCTGGACATCCATCGAAATGCTGTAGAGCCACTTCGTGCCTGGCTGATAAACAAGCGGCAGCTTGCCGACGCGCTCCGCAAAATCCGCAAGCGAGTCACCGCCCCAGATGTGCGCCGCGCGATAGATCTTGTCGATATCGGCATCGCCCCAGCCATAGGTGAGACCGGCGGTGTGGGTGAGCAACTCGCGCAGCGTCGGCGGATGATCGGCGGGGACCGTCTTCGGCTTGCCGTCGGCATCAAGGCCATCGAACACACGCACGCCCTTGAACTGCGGCAGATGCTTTTCGATCGGATCGTCCGGTTGCCACAGGCCGCGATCCCACAGGATCATCATCGCGACTGCGGTCACCGGCTTGGTCATCGAGTAGATGCGGAAGATAGTGTCGCGCTTCAGCGGTGTGTATTTTCCGCGATTGTCGAGGCCAAGGATGCTGCGCCGCGCCACCTTGCCATGCCGCGCAACCAGCGTGACGGCACCGGCCAGCTCGCCCTTGTCGATCAACGCCTGCAGCCCCGCATCGACCGCATCGAGCCCAGAACTCGAAAGACCTGCGTCTTCCGGCTTCGCATCTGCCAACACTGTCATACCGTTTCCTTTACCCCACTGCGCCCAGTGCACGAGCGCTTGTTTTTATCAGATCGATCGCACCGGCCGTCACGCCAGCCGCCAAACCCGGCGACTGCGCCAGAACCTGATCGGCAAAGACGCGAGCAAGACCGATGCGGGTGGTCCACCATT
>DATAHD010000012.1:0-3168 GCA_036263395.1 Rhizomicrobium sp.
ACCAGATAAACGCGTGCCATGTGATGTCCCTGAATAGCCTGGCATCTTCATAGCCAAGAATTGTCATCCCGGCCAAGCGTGGCGGCGACGCGGTGCCCGGATGACAAGCGATGGCCGAGCAACGACAATGGGATTAGAGGGAATCCTGTATGGCAGTCGGCACATTGGTCACGATGGCGATCGGTCCGCTGGCGCTGCTGATGTTGGCAGCGCCGTCGGTTGCGCGCAGCACCGCTCGCCCGTGGTTGTTGCTGGTCGCGATCGTGGCGCTCGCCGACAGCGTCGCGACGATGCTGCCGATCCTCGACAAGGGGCTGCAGCTCCCCGGCGTACACTGGAACTGGTCCGGCAAGCTGCTCGACCTTGCGGTCATGGCGGCGCTCACCGCCGCACTGATCGCCACGCGTCGGCTGAACCCGCGCGAGATCGGCCTCACGTTTCGCCAGGCCCCCGGCACCCCGCGGATTCTGCTGATTGTTGTGCTGCCTTATCTCGTCGTCCTTGTGGCGCTGGCGGCAACGATGTTCGGCAACACAAAACCGCCGGACGTCGAGACTCTCGCCTATCAGGCGACGCTGCCGGGTCTTGCAGAGGAACTCGTGTGGCGCGGCCTTCTGCTCGCGCTATTCGACAGGATGTTTCCACATCGCGACGGCGGCGTCGGTTATGGCCTGATCGCGACGTCCGCCGTGTTCGGTCTGATCCACGGAGTCGCGATCGGTGACGATCTCTCGCTGCATTTCGCATTCGACAGCATGCTGTTTGCGAGCGGCACCGGCTTCCTGCTCTGTTGGCTGCGCACCCGCACCGGCAGCCTGGTGCTGCCCGTCATCGTGCACAACGCGACGAACGCCATTATGCAGACCGTTCCGCTGCTCGCCTAAGCCCACACGTTCGCGATGCACATGCCGTCGGGCGGCAGGTCGCCCTTGATCTCCGTCACGTGATGGATCAGCAGGATGGCCTGCACGGCGGACGGATCGCTCACCAGACGGAGATTGATCGCGCCATAGCGGCGGCCATCCGCCCCCGATGTTGCCGCACGCCAGCTGACGATGCAGGCGCACTGGGCGCAGAAGTGAAACTCGATCGATTTGCGATCCCACATGTAAATCTGCGTCGCGCCCGTTACCGTGATCGCTTCATCGAAGAAGCCATAGGCCCAGAGCGCGCCCCACCGCCGGCAGACGCTGCAGTTGCAGGTCGTCGCCGACTCCGGCACGCCGTTAAAGCGCCAATGCACCGCGCCGCAGTGACAGTTGCCATCCATCACTTCTTGTCCGCGTAGCTGACCGCCATGCCGGCGCGCACGTCCTGTTGCACGCCGTATTGCGGGAAGGGATAGCGGAAGCCGTTCTTCGCCAGCGCCTTCATGCCGGCGATGGCTTTCGTCAGATACTCCGGCGGCGTCGCCATCAGCATCTCTTCGTCGAGCACGCCGCCATAGCGCCGCTCGGCGAAGCACGGGATCGAGAGGCTGGGCGTCCGCTTGGTCAGCGCCCTGCCCCACGAGTCGGCGCAGGCGCTCTCGCCCACCACGCTCCAGTCGAAGCGCTTGTAGCCCGCCCATTGCAGGCCGTTGATGAAGTAGATCATCGCGCCGGGCGTTGCGTAGAACAGCGCGATGTCCGGCGGATCGAGCTTGCCGCTCGCCAGCGGGCCGACGGCGAGTGCCTCGTACTGCCCATCCGGCACACAGTTCATCGCCGCCTGATGTTCGGTCGCGTCCTCGACGGTGGAGAACCAGACGCCGGTCATGTGCTTGCCGGACTTCCATACGTCGGTCTTCGCATTGCCGAGACCGACGACCGCGCGGCACTGATCGCCGACGAGATTTTCGGACGTGATCCCCACGGTCCATCCCAGCCGCGATGCCTGGCCCACAATCTGGTCCAGCGTGTGGACATTTGCGGGCCGCCGGATGCGGTCGATCGCCTCCATGTCGGCGGCGCGCACAAACAGCTTCATCGCAAACGGGATGGAACGAAGCTTCAGCAGGTTCTGAAGATCGTTGACGACTTCTGTGTAATCCACGGCGCGCTCCCCGATATTTTCGGGGAGTATGCGCGCCATGCCCTCGCTCTGTCGATGTTACTCCGCCGCCATCACGTTCGCGGTCTGGAGCCCCATCATCTGTTCGTAGTTGCGGCGGTAGAACTGGTCCTTCGCGTCTTCGTCGATGTCGGCCATCGTGCGTTCGAAGCGGCCTTTCGGATCGTTCGTACCTTCCGGATGCGGATAGTCGCTCGAGAACATGAACATGTCGGCGCCACCATCTTTGATCATGCGGCCGGCGTCTTCGCCCGGGAACGGCGTGAACTTCACAGCGCGGCGGATGTATTCCGAAGGTTTCATATCCATCGCCTTCAGATAGGGATCAGTGCGCCCGAAGCTTTTGAAGCCGAGGTCGAGCTCGCGCAGGAATTCCGGCGCCCATCCCGCACCCGCTTCGATGATGCCGCCCTTGAGGCGCGGGAAGCGTTCGAAGATGCCGTCATAGACCATGGCGGTCAGCCACACCTGCGGCGCGAAGCTCAGCATGATGTAATCGGCGAAACGCAAATTCTCGCCGCCGCCATGCAGATCGGGGGCACGCTCGCGGCCGTTGTTGCGGAACGCCATTGGCTGCGTTTTGGTGCCCTGCCCGATGTGCAGCATGAACGGCGTGCCGGTTTCCTCCAACCGCGCCCACACCGGATACAGATCGGGATGTCCCGGCGACTTCTCGCCCGCCGGACCGGCAGAGACGGAGATCGCGCGGTTGCCCGCCTTGATCGCCGCGTTCACTTCTTCGAGCGCACGCTCCGCATTGTCGAGCGCGACATACGCCACGCCCATCAGCCGCTTGTCGGCGGCACAGAACGCGGCCATCGCATCGTTGTAGGCGCGCATGCCGGCATATCGCAGACCGTCGTCCTTAGACGCCAGCACCGGCGACAGCGCGAAGGTTCCGAACACGAGCTGGCTGGAGAAACCGAACTGGTCGAGCACGCGGGTGCGCTCCTGCGGATCGAACGCACCGGCGGCAATCCACGCCTTGGGACCGGCAATCGGGTTCTCGAACGCCTTGGCTTCCGCCTCCGCATCGCCTTTGCGCGCCTTCGCTTCCGCCAGCACCTTGTCGATGCGCCCCGGCTCGCGGCCGTAGAGCGGCTTCACCTGCGCCTT
>DATAHD010000013.1:0-4827 GCA_036263395.1 Rhizomicrobium sp.
CGACCTTGCGCTGCGTGCCATCCTGTTCAGCGCCGTCGGCACCTGCGGCCAGCGCTGCACCTCGCTGCGCCGCGTGTTCGTGCATGAGAGCCTGTACGACAAGCTCGTCCCGGCGCTGAAGTCGGCGTACGCGAAGATGCCGATCGGCAATCCGCTGGAGCAGGGCACGCTGGTCGGGCCGCTGATCGACAAGCAGGCGTTCGACGCGATGGAGCGCAGCATTGCCGCAGCGCGCGGTGAAGGCGGCAAGGTCACCGGCGGTGGCCGCGCCCTCGCCGACAAATACGGCGATGCCTTCTACGTACATCCCGCCATTGTCGAGATGCCGAAGCAGACGAACACCGTCTGCCACGAGACGTTCGCGCCTGTCCTGTACGTCATGAAGTACACGAACTTCGCCGATGCTCTCGCATTGCAAAACGAAGTTCCGCAGGGCCTATCGTCCTGCATCTTCACGCAGGACATGCAGGAAGCGGAGAAGTTCACTGCGGCTTCGGGTTCCGATTGCGGCATCGCAAACGTCAACATCGGCCCAAGCGGCGCGGAAATCGGCGGCGCGTTCGGCGGCGAGAAAGAAACCGGCGGCGGCCGCGAGAGCGGTTCCGACTCGTGGCGCGCCTACATGCGGCGCCAGACGGCGACCATCAACTACTCCGATGCCTTGCCGCTCGCACAGGGCATCAACTTCGACACCGTGTAGAGCTGGGGGAATTAACCCAAACTTAACTCTGCACTTCGTGCCACAACGGGACGATCCTAGGCTTTCCGGGCTTTAGGGAAGACGAGGGATCGCCATGAATGTGGCGCAGCTGACGGGGATGGTCGTGACCGCGATCATCGTGTTCGGGACGGACATGGACACGATCTACGCCATGCCGCTCGGCATCATGGCGGGCGCGCTGGCGATGCTGTTCTCGTCACTCTCCGACCTCAAGCGCGAGCCGGTGAAGGTTCGTATTCGCAACCTGCGCAAGTAAGCCGCTTGCCTATGAGTATCGCGCCGGTCTAACGCTGCTATCCTCGAGATAGAGGGGCGGGGCCGGGGAGCGGGCGATTGGCCAACGACAACAAGCAGCGTGCGCTGGAAGAACTCAGCAACGATCCGAGCTTCGCGAACGACAGCGAACGCAGTGCCTATTTTGATCGATTATCTCAGGCAGCTTTGGGCGTCTCTGTAGCGGCGCTTGCTCTTAATATTGTCGGTATCGGCTTTTTTGTACCCGACTGGGTAGGCCCTGTTGCCGCGACGTTGTCGATCGTCATGGCCTTCGCTTTGCGCTGGTGCACCAAGGGAAGGCTGACCCTCGGCTTTTCGACCGGCGAATCTCCGTGGCCCTCTATTGTCGTTCTGCTTTTCATGCCTTCTTGCGCCTTGGCCATGAGGGTGGTCTTCGAAGCCAAGCACGTCCTCAGCATGACGCAGCTCGTCGTCTGGGCTTTGGCGGTGACCGTTCTTTTTGTCCTGGCCTATGCGGTCAGTTTAACGCGTCCAGAACGATCGATCGGAAATGTTCTGAGAGCAGCGGTGGTGGGCGTACCGCTGTTCTTTGTCGTTCTCAAAGAAGCCAACATCGACTTCGACAATGCGCCTCCCGCTCGCTACTCAGCGGTGCTGCTCGGAAAGCATATCGAAACCGGGAAGCACAAGACTCCGGTCTTCACAATCGGCCCGTGGGGGCCGGTGAAGGCCGCAGACACCGATAGAGTTCAATTCCCGGTTTACGAACACACCGCTGTTGGTGATCGGGTATGCGTCGTCCTTCACGCCGGAGCGTTGGGCATACCCTGGTATACGATTGAACGCTGCGCTTAACCGACGTCGTTCGGGATTGCGGCGAGGGCGGCTTCGAGCTTCTGGAAGCTGGGCTGTGCCTCGCTCGGGACGCTGCCGCGGCCGATTTCCACGCTGACCTGCGCGGCGTTGCCGTGCAGATGCGCGACCAGGACGTCGCGGATTACGTGATAGAAGAGCGAGTCCTCATCGACGCAGGTTTTCAGGCGCGTCGAGATCGGGCCGACCATGCCGTAGGCCAGGAACACTCCCAAGAACGTACCGACAAGCGCCGAACCGATCATGCCGCCCAGAACTTCCGGCGGCTCGGTGATCGCGCCCATGGTTTTGATAACGCCAAGCACCGCAGCCACGATGCCGAGTGCGGGAAGGCCGTCTGCCATCGTCTGCAGCGCCGTCGCGGGGATCAGCGCTTCGTGATGATGCTTCTCGAGCTGCTTCTCCATCGCGGTTTCGACCTGATGCGGGTCTTCCAGGCTCATCGTCATCATGCGCAGCGTGTCGCAGATGAAGTCGAGCGCGAAATGGTCCTTCAGGATGCGGGGGTAGCGTTTGAAGATCGAAGACTCGGACGGCTTTTCGATGTGGGACTCCAGCGCGATCAGGCCCTTGGTCTTCATCGTTTTGGTGAGCAGGAACAGCAGCGACAGAAGGTCGGTGTAGTCCTGCGGCTTCCACGTCGGACCCGAGATGATCTTGCCGAACGAACCGGCGATCTTCTTCATCGAGTACATGGAACCGCCGATCAGCATGGCGGCGATCGCCGCGCCGAAGATGGTGATCATTTCGTGCGGTGCCGCTTCGATCACGACCTCGAGCGAACCGCCCGTCATCAGATAGCCGCCGAACACGGCCGCAAACAGGAATACGATGCCGCCAATCTGGAGCATGAAATCTCGCCCTCAAGCCAAGGCCGCTATGATTAAGGAAAGCCCTTAAGGAAGGGATAAGTCGCGGTGCGTCGCGAAAGCCATCGGCAATCGTTAAAGGTAGTTGACGTTTGCCCCGCTGCTGGTCGCGGCGCGGCGTTCCGGGCCGCTATACACCCGATTGCTCCGCCGCCGGCGGTCCGGACCGACAAAAGACTCGCAGCGCACGAATGGTCGTGGCCGTTCGATGATTTCCGAAATCCGCGCATAAAGGCTTCGCGGGGTGATTGGCTTGGCGAGCAATTCCGTCACGCCGGCGTCGCGCGCGGCCTCTATGTATTTTCGTTCGGTATGCCCCGTCACCATGATGATGGGAATGTAAGGGCAGGGGCTGTCGGGCGCGGTGCGGATTTTCCGTGTCAATTCAACGCCGTCCAGCGGTTCCATGTTGAGATCCGAAAGCACGAAATCGGGCCGGGTTGCCAGCAGTTCGTCCAGTGCTTCCGACCCGTCGGCGGCTTCGTAAAGCTCGCGGATGTCGAGCGCCTTCAGAAGCGATCTGAGCAGTGTGCGCATGTGGACGTTGTCGTCCACGATAAGGGCCTTCAGTTCGGCGAAATTCGCTGCCGCCATGGCAAAACCATATTGTCCCCTCCCCCGACCATCTTCGGCACGCCCATGCCGAAAAGCGGCTTGTGAAGCCGAGAGCGGTGGGGCCAAATGCCGTCTCGATTCACATACCGTGACGGAACCGTAGTCGGGTCAAGGTTAGGAAAGCGTTACGCGCCATGGCTCTGGTTGAGCGTTTCGTGCAACTTGCCCAGCTGTCGGTGCGCGCACTGTGGCAGCCGGTGACGTTCGGCGTGCGCACCATTCTGGAAGACGACAGCGGCCGCGTGGTTCTGATCCGGCATTCTTATCGTTCGGGTTGGTTTCTGCCCGGCGGCGGCATCGACCGCCATGAGATTCCGGAGGTTGCGGCAGAGCGGGAGTCGCGCGAAGAGGCGGGACTTGTGAAGGGCGATGCGCCGGAATTCTTCGGCATCTATGTGCAGCCGGTCGCCTGGGTCACCAATGTGGTGATGATCTATCGCATCCGCAATGCCGAGATCGATTTCAAGAAATCGCTGGAAGTGCGCGAGTGCCAATGGGCCGATCCGAACGATCCGCCGAAAGGCACGACGCGCGGGACGGTCCGCCGCCTCGCCGAGATGACCGGCAAGGCGGCGAAGTCGCCACGCTGGTAATCAGGACGTCTTTTGCTGTTCCGGCTGCGGCGCCGTTGCCGACCGCGCCACCGGGAAGAACTTGTCCTGCATCTTGCCGAACGCTTCGGTTGCGATGCTCTCCGGTGTCCAGCCTTCTTCTTTGGTCATCTCCTGGATGACGCGCGGCTGGCTGTAAAGTTCGATGGTCTCGCCGCGCGCGCCGAAGATCTGGCCCGACACGGTCTTGGCAATATCCGACACCAGCGCCACCGCCAGCTTCGCCGGCTGATCCGGGCGGATCAGCTTTGCCATCTGCTCGCGGCGCTTGGCCTGCGCTTCATCGCGGATCGGCACCGACTGCGTCAGGCGCGTCCAGGCGATCGGCGCGATGATGTTGGAGCGTACGTTGAACTTCGCGCCTTCCATCGCCACCACGCGCGACAGGCCCATGATACCCAGCTTTGCCGCCGCGTAGTTCGCCTGGCCGATATTGCCGATCAGACCGGAGGTGGAGGTGAAGAGGGCGTAGGAGCCGTCCTGCTGCTCGCGGAAATGTTCGATGGTCGCGCGGCAGACATTGAAGTGTCCCTTCAGGTGCACCTCGATGATCTTGTCCCAATCGGCTTCCGTCATCTTGTGGAACATCGCATCGCGCAGGATGCCGGCTGGATTGATCACCGCATGCAGGGCGCCGAACGTCTTCAGCGTTTCGTCGCGCAGCGCCTCCATCGCTTTCAGCGATGTCACGCTGTCGGAGTTGGACATCGCCTTGCCGCCGCCGTCGCGGATTTCGCGCGCGACGAGTTCGGCGGGACCGGCCGAGCCGCTGTCATCGCCATGAATGCCGCCGCCCAGATCGTTGACCACGACCGTCGCGCCTTCTTTCGCCGCGATCAGCGCGCAGTCCTTGCCGATGCCGTTGCCGGCGCCCGTGACCCAGACGACTTTGCCTTCAAGA
>DATAHD010000014.1:0-3560 GCA_036263395.1 Rhizomicrobium sp.
GGCTTTCTCCATCACCTGCTTGGCGAGTTTGGCGAGCGTGTCGACTTCTTTGTCGGGCACTTCGAACACCAGTTCGTCATGCACCTGGAGCAGCATTTTCGCTTTCAGCTTCTTGCTCGCGAGCGCATCGGGCATGCGCACCATGGCGCGGCGGATCACGTCGGCGGCGCTGCCCTGGATCGGGGCGTTGATCGCGGCGCGTTCGGCCCCGCCGCGATGGCCGGGGTTCGATGAGTTGATCTCGCGGATGTGGATGCGGCGGCCGAAGATGGTTTCGACATAGCCGTGGGCACGCGCGTACTTCTTGGTTTCTTCCATGTAGTCGCGGATGCCGGGGAAGCGCTGGAAGTATTTCTTGATGTAGTCGTCCGCCTCGCTGCGCGCGATGCCGAGCTGGTTGGAAAGGCCAAAGGCGGAGATACCATAGATGATGCCGAAGTTGATCGCCTTGGCGCGGGAGCGGATCTCGCGCGGCATGCCTTCGACCGGGACGCCGAACATCTCCGACGCGGTCATGGCGTGAATATCGAGATCTTCGGAGAACGCTTTCTTCAGCTGCGGGATGTCGGCGATGTGCGCGAAGAGGCGCAGTTCGATCTGGCTGTAGTCGGCGCTGAGCAGCTTCATGCCCGCCGGCGCGATGAAGGCCTTGCGGATCTGGCGGCCTTCTTCGGTGCGGATCGGGATGTTCTGCAGGTTGGGATCCGTCGAGGCGAGACGGCCTGTCGCGGCAGCCGCCATCTGGAACGAGGTGTGGACGCGGCCGGTGTTGGGATTGATGTAGGTCGGCAACGCGTCGGTGTAGGTGCCGCGCAGCTTGGAGAGCTGGCGCCAGTCGAGCACCTTGCTCGCGATCTCGTGGCCCTGCGCCGCCAGTTCGTCGAGCACGTCGGCATCGGTGGACCACGCACCGGTCTTGGTCTTGCGGCCGCCGGGCAGTTTCAAGGTGCCGAAGAAGAAGTCGCCGAGCTGTTTCGGGGAGCCGATGTTGAATTCGCCGCCGGCCTCTTTGTAGACCTCTTTCTCCAGCTTCGCCTGTTTCTGGGCGAAGTCGTTGGAGAGTTTGCGCAGCAGCGCGGGATCGATGGTGATGCCCTCGCGCTCCATATCGCAGAGCACCGGGATCAGCGGGCGTTCGAGCGTTTCATACACCGTGACCTTGCCAAGCTGCGCGAGGCGCGGCTTCAGAAGGGCGTGCAGGCGGAAGGTGATGTCGGCGTCTTCGGCGGAGTAGCGCGTTGCGTCGTGCACCGGCACGTAGTCGAAGGTCTTCTTGTCTTTCCCTTTGCCGGTGACGTCCTGATACGAGATCGGCGTATGGCCGAGATGTTCGATCGACAGATCGTCCATACCGTGGGTGCGGAGCCCGCCGTCGATCACGTAGTGGATGAGCAGTGTGTCGTCGACCGGCGCGATGTGGATGCCGCGCTGCAGGAAGAGGAGATAATCGTACTTCATGTTCTGCGCGATCTTGAGGACGGCATCGTCCTCGAGCATCGGGCGCAGGCGTTCGAGGACTTCGCTTTCCTTCAGCTGATCGGGCAGACGGTTGTCGCCGAGGTTCAGGCCCTCGGAGGCACTGTGCCCTGTCGGGATGTAACAGGCCTCACCCGGCGCAACGCAGAGTGAAATCCCGCAGAGCTTGGCCTGCATCGCGTCGAGCGAGGTGGTTTCGGTATCGACCACGCAGCGGCCGGTTTCGCGGGCGCGCGAAATCCAGTGTTCGAGGCGCGAGAGTGTGGTGACGGTCTCATAGGCCTCATGCACGATCTTGGCGCGGACCTTCTCCTCAAACATGACGGCGCCGAGCTTGCCGGCGGGTGTCGCGATCTTGGTGGCGGCTTTACCTTTGGCCGCAGCGGGTGGCGATGCGGGGGCAGCGTCGGCCGCTTTTGCGGCGGCCGGTTTGCGGCCGGCGGGGTCGGGGGCGGCGGCGAAGTCGTCGATGTTCTCGATCTCGAACTTCGTGGCGACACGTTTGACGATGGCGCCGAATTCCATCGCCTTCAGGAACGGGACGAGGTCTTTCGGTTCGGGATCGTGGACGCCGAACTCTTCGATCGGGACGGAGATTTTGGCGTTGGTGTCGAGCGTGACGAGCTTGAGCGAGATGCGAGCGTTCTCCGCATTGTTCATCAACGTCTCGCGGCGTTTGGGCTGTTTGATCTCGCCCGCGCGCTGTAGCAGGGTTTCGAGATCGCCATAAATGCCGAGCAGTTCGGCCGCCGTCTTGATGCCGATGCCGGGAACGCCGGGCACATTGTCGACGCTGTCGCCGGCGAGCGCCTGCACTTCCACGACCTTGTCCGGCGTGACGCCGAATTTCTCGAACACCTCGGCGCTGCCGATGCGCTTGTTCTTCATGGTGTCGAGAAGCTGGACCTTGCCGTCCTCGACAAGTTGCATCAGGTCCTTGTCGGACGAGACGATGGTGACGCGGGCGCCGGCTTCCTTCGCCTGGCGCGCATAGGTGGCGATGAGGTCGTCGGCCTCAAAGCCGGCTTCTTCCACGCAGGCAACACCGAACGCGCGGGTCGCTTCGCGCACCAGCGGGAATTGCGGGATCAGGTCTTCCGGCGCGGGCGGACGGTGGGCCTTGTATTGCGGGTAGATTTCATTGCGGAAGGTGACTTCGCTTTTGTCGAACACGACCGCGAGATGGGTCGGGGCTTCGCTGCCCTTCACGTCCTCCAGCAGCTTCCACAGCATGTTGCAGTAGCCGCTGACCGCGCCGGTGGGCAGGCCGTCGGATTTGCGGGTGAGCGGCGGCAGCGCGTGATAGGCACGGAACAGATAGCCGGAGCCATCGATCAGATAGACATGATCGCCCTTCTGAAGCGGGCGCGTGCCCATGGCCGCAGCCTTGGTCAATGGTGGTGCGCCCCCGCCTTGAGGACGAAGCGCTTGTCGCAATAGGGGCATTCGACGAAGTTTTCGTCGCCCATCTCGAGGTAGACCTTGGGATGGCCGAGCGCGCCGCCGACGCCTTCGCAGGAAACGCGGGTGTCTTCGACTTCGACGATTTCGGGGACTTCGACGGGCATGGGAAGGACTCATATAAGGGAGAGAACGCGGATTTTAACCACCGGCGGGCGGGCCGCAACCGGGCTGCTGCCAGCCGCGGTCGGCATGAGCCAGCGGCGGAAGCGATGTGATATAGGTCCCAGATGGTCACATTGAATCGCATCTACACGAAGTCCGGCGACAAGGGCGAGACGGCGCTTGGCGACGGGACGCGGCTGCCCAAGCATGCGCTGCGTATCCAGGCTTACGGAACCACGGACGAAGCCAATGCGGCGATCGGGGTGGCGCGGCTTTCGACGGCGGGCGATCTCGACGCGATGCTGGGGCGGATCCAGAACGATCTGTTCGACGTCGGCGCCGACCTGACCGTGCCGGAAACCGCCAAGCGGACCGAGGGGCGGCTGCGGGTGATCGATACCCAG
Organism: Rhizomicrobium sp.; assembly: GCA_036263395.1. GTDB lineage: Bacteria > Pseudomonadota > Alphaproteobacteria > Micropepsales > Micropepsaceae > Rhizomicrobium. The sequence goes on from DATAHD010000014.1 coordinate 3,447, forward strand.
GTCGAACGGCTGGAGCGCGAGATCGATGCGATGAACGCGGACCTCGCACCGCTGACATCGTTCGTGCTGCCGGGCGGCACGGCGGCGGCGGCGCATCTGCATGTCGCGCGTACT
>DATAHD010000015.1:0-5163 GCA_036263395.1 Rhizomicrobium sp.
GCCCACCGCCTTTGCTGCGTCCAGTGCCGCCTGCTTGTTGGCCTGACCGCCGCCCAGCAACCGCTCATGGAACGGCTCGTACAGCTTGCCGCTCTTGTCCTGCATGCGCAGCGCGATCGCCACCTTCGCCGCCTCCTGCGACGGCACGCCCAGGATCGGATATTCCTTCAGCACAAACCGCAGATCGGGATTGGCCTTCAACAGCGCCGTGGTATCGCCCAGCGCCCGGCGGCAGTAACCGCAGTTGTAGTCGAAGAACTGCACCAGCGTGACCTTGCCGTTCGGATTGCCCAGCACGACCTGATGCGGCGACTGGAACAGCGTCTTGCCCTCCGCCGCGATCACCGTCGCCCGTTCTTCCGGTGTGCTCTCGCGCGCCGTATCGGGCGTCGCGCCGTCTTTCCCCGCCAACTCCGGATGCTTGATCATCTCGACAAACACCTGCCGCACCACTTCCGGATGGCTCTTCAGGTAATCGCTGGTGATGCGCTGCACCTCTTCCTTCGATGCCCCGCCGCCACCGCCGCTCTCGCGCGTCACCAAAACGACCAGCGTTGCCGTCAGGATGGAGAAGTTCAGCAGAAGCCCCACCAGCACGGCGGCAACGGCAAGCGAACGCGTAGACCAGGTCATGGGAGCAGCAGGTTCTTATGGAAGGATGGGGTTCAGGTCTGGGCGCGCTTGCACTTGCAATGCGTGCCCATCAACGTCCAGGTGCACCGGTTGATCGCCGCGAAGTTCGGCATGATCTCGATGATGTCCTTGGTGTCGGCGCGGCCGCAATAGACGCGCTTGCACGCATCCATCTTCACCACGCCCGCCGCATTGTCGGTGCGCCGCTGGCAGGTCGAACCGATCGCAACATTGCTCTTCGGCGCCGTATAGGGGCCGCGCATGACGTGCCCGTTCTCTATCGCGGGCGCCGCGAACGACGCCGTGACCGCCAGAAGCGCGACCGCCGCCACAACACTCATCTTTCCGATTGTGATCCGCATTGGTCGCTCCTCAGAACGGCTTGCCGCCGCTCGGCGGGGTGGGTTGCGGGGCGGCCGTGCCCGGCGTCGCGTTACGGCCCGGCGGCTGCTGCGGCATCACCGTCGTGCCCTGCGGCGCCATCTGCGGCGTGCTGAAGCCCATGACGCAGACGTCCTTCGCATTGTTGGCGATACGGCCAGCCGGGCACTTGCGGCAGCTGCCGGGATGCGCCGCGTCCTTGACGTAGTTGTTGCCCAGCTTGCCGCAATCGATGCTGTCTCCCTGTGCCGGCGCCACGCCGCCGTCCTGCAAGGTGCTCTCGCAATAGCCGCCTGCATCGCGGGATCCCGGCGGACAATTCACTTTGAACGGCTTGTTCATGTCACCCGCCGTCGGCGCCTTGTAACCGCCTTCAGGCAACCGGTTCTTCACATTGGGCACGCACATCGCGCCTTGCGCCGTCGTGTTCGACGGACACGGGATGCAGTTCGTGTACGGCGCCTTCGGATCGGGCACGCTGTTGTCGTGACACACGCGCGGCGGACGCTTGGCGTAGCAATAGCCGCCGCCCTTACCATCGGACGTCCACACCGAACTGCCGGGGCAGGGCAGGCACGTGCCGCCCTGCGGCGTGCTCGTACCGACACCCTGACAGACTTTGCACACGCCGTTGCTGTTCGATTGGCCCTCGGGGCACTGACACCATCCGCCATATCCGAACCCGCCATTGCCGCTCCACGACGCACCCGCCGGGCACGCGCTGCAGCTATGCGTATCGACGTTGTACGCCTGACCGTTCGGACAGCTCTGGCATGTCATCTTGGGGAATTCGCCGCCGCTGTAGGTCGCGTGCTGACCCGCCGGGCACAATGGTTTGCACGACTTCGTCTTCGGATCCCAGGTGCCGAGATTCCCATCGCAGCGTGGCGTGCACGTCAGATCGCCGGTCTGCGACGTGGCATCATACGGACACGCGGTGCAGCTTCCGACGCTGCTGTTCTTGTCCGGATGCGTCGGGATGGTATCCGGCGGACACGCCGAACAGTTCATGCTCAGCACGCTGTAGAACTGGTCGGGGTGCAGCATCACCTCGCTCGGCTTGCAGATCGGCTCGCAAACGCCCGTCTGCGAATTGGGCAGGCTGCCTTTCGGGCAGGAGTCACAGACACCGGTGGCCGCGTTCAGATGCGTGCCGAACGGACAGGCCTCGCACGTGCCCTTGCTCGTATAAGCGAGACCGTTCGGGCAGACGCACATCGCCTGCTTCGGCTGGCTCGTCATCTTGCCGTTGTTGTCGTAGCTGGCGCCCTTGAACTTTATCGACGCCGGCGGTGCGCAGTAGCAGTAGCCCGCGCCCGTCACCGCAAACATGATGGTCTTGTAGTCGGCGGCTTCGGCCGGCGTTTTCGGCATCTTGGCGCCATCGCAGAGACCGCACTCGTCCCGCATGGTCCCGTCGCAGTCGTAATACAGACCGGCCAGCGTCTGATACCCCAGTGTCGGGTCGTCGCCGGGGTGGCCGCCAAACTTCTGCGAGGTGCCAGAGATATTGAACGTGCCCGAGCCGCACAGGCCGTACGCGATCGGATCATAGATGTAACCGCCGGTGCCGGTGGTGCACGCCGCCGGCTTCTGGCCGCCGAGATTCTGCACATAGTTGCCGACCGCATCGGCGCCGCTCTCGACCGCATCGACGAACGCCGCGCCGACGGCGGTGACAAGCCCGGCGCATTCCGAACCGTGTTTCGCGACCGCGATCATCAGTTTGCCGGCTTCAACCGCGTTGCCCGCAATCGAACAGCCGCAATCGATCTCCGCACCCAGCGGCGTCGCCGCGAGGAGGTTCTCAACCGCGGCCGCGCCGCCCTGTTTCAGCGCATCCATCAGCGCCTGGCCCTGGCTGTCGAGGCCCGCCGCCTTCAACGCCTGCCCGATGAACGTCGCCGCGACGTTGTTCACCATCTCATGGCAGCTCGCCTCGCTGGCGAACTGCCCGTCGGCGGCGAGCGCCGCGAGCACGACCGACACCGCGATCAACACCGGATCGCTCGTCGCCTGACTTGCGCAGGCCAGGAATTTCGGATCGGTGACGGTCTGCGCCAGCTGCGCCGCCGCTTCGGCGGCGAGATAGCAGCCCTTCACATTGTCCATCACACCGGCCTGTGCCGGCTCCGCCGATGGACCCACGGCAAATCCGCCCGCGACCAGCGCGACCAGAACGGTGAGTGCCCGTGTGAGTTTCGCCAATCCGAACATCGCTCCCCCTCCCGCTCCTTACGGCCGATCCGGTCCGCCGCCACGCGGCCCGCTCACGCTCGAAAGCGGTGGCTGGGTGTAGAGATTGTAGAGTTCGTGCCACTGCACCGGGATGTTCGGCGCATCGGCGTCTTCGCTCGGCAGACGCGCCGGTGCGGAGTAGGAGAACTTCGGCTGGCTGAACGCGATCACGCCCTCGCGCATCGACCGCGCCAGCTTCGGGTTCACGCATTTGCCGTCGGATGTCATGCCACCGGGGCACGCCGCGAACGCAGGCGTCGCGAACAGCGCGGTGAAAAGGGCAACAGCAGCGATGTGTTTCATGGCTGTCTCCTACAATCCGATGGAGGCGCCGATGGAAAAGCGCCAGGAGTCGGTGGAATAGGGCGGCACGCCGGTGCCGGGAATGATGATGCCGCCGAGCAGCTTGTCGGGGTTGTCGCTCTCATGCACCCAGCCGCGCTCGACGCTGCCGGTGAAGTTCAGCGTATCGCTCGCCGCGTAGCTGCCTTCGAGGCCGAACGACCAGCTCGATTTCGCCGGCAGGAATTGATAGCTCGTCGGGCTCCATGCGTTGTGATCGCGATAGAGGTAGGTGAGCTTGGGCCCGATGGAGAAATCCTCGCCCGCATAGCTCGTGCTCAAACTCATCGGATAGGAATTGCTGTTGGAGTTGAACAGCTCCGCGATCAGCGGCGGCAGGCCCAACGTCAGCACATCGTTCTTGCCGTAATGCGACATCGACACGCCGGCCTGCGTCGTCCAGTTCTCGTTCCACGCATAGGCAAGCGTCGCCGACAGCAGCCAGCGATCGCCGCTGCGATAGAACTGCGCCCCGTCCAATGTCGTGGTGCTCTCGAGCGAATACGATGCCGCCAGCTGCAGCGCGACGGTTTCGTCCTGATAGCCATACGACGCGTTGAACGTCGTCACGTCGCCCGGATTGAGCTTCGTCGTCGTGCCGGGCAGCGTGCCTTCGCGGCGGAACGCGCCGCGGCTGGTGTAACCGACACCGAAGCCGAGCATCGACGTCTCCGACAACGGCACGTTCGCGCTCAACGTCGGCGCAAAGTTGAACCCTTCCCCCGTCACGCCCAGCGCGACGACATCTGGGTCCATCTTCCCGTTCTTCGAATTGCCCTGAAAATTCGTGCGCCCCGTCGGCAGGTTCAGCGCCAGCGAAAGCGCCGGCTGAAAACCTGCCCAGCCAAGATAGCTGTAGGTCGAACTCAGCGAGCTGTCGGTGAATGAACTCGACGAGCCTTTGACGCCCGTCGTGTCCTGCGAGGAACTCACATAGCCGCTGCGCGCCGTGATGCTGAAGTCGGTGATCCCGTCATTCGTACCGAGGCGATAGCCGAACGGGATGTAGAGTTGATCGCCTTTGCCTTTGCCCCCCGGCCAATTTGGCGGCCAGCCGTGATCGCTCGTCCACGAGTAATAGCGAACCGAACCGTCGAGAGTGGATGTCCAATCCGCTGCCGCAGCACTGCTGAAAAGCGCAACACCACACAACAGCGCCGCCGTAACCTGACGGCCACAATACACTGTACGCCCCACCAAAATCCCCGCGCAAAACCTGCAAAACCGGGGAAATGGTTACACAGCGTGTAATGTGAGCGCAATCTGCATGCAGTGGCACTTTGTGACTTTCGTCACCTTCGGAACCGCCTCTTTTGTAAGTTCCCTCAGTGCGCCGGTTGCTGCAGTTGTGGCACCAGCTGTTCCTGCAACTGCGGGTCGCTAAGGTTCGCCATCTCCTTGGGAACTTCGCGCCACACCGTGCGCAAAACCTTCTCGCTCGCCACCGACCGGAACTCACCGACACTCCGGCTTGGCGCCACGACCACCAGTTTGCCGAAGGCATGCTGATCCAGCGCGACCTCGATGGCCGATGCGATCGCTTTGACGAAGTCATGCTTCTCCAGCTTG
>DATAHD010000016.1:0-3602 GCA_036263395.1 Rhizomicrobium sp.
CTTTTTTGGCGGCAATCGCATCGCGCGCTTCCGCCAGGGTCATTTTCGTCAAATCGCTCATGCTGCAGACAGCCCGCGATCAGCGAGCGCCTTCTCGTAAAAGACGGACCACTTGGAGTCCGGATAATCCAGTACCGGCCCGCAACGCTTGAAACCCGCACGCTCGTAGACGCGCCATGCCGCCGGATGGCGGTCGCCCGTCTCGAGCACCAGTTGCGGCAGGTGCTCGCGTTGCGCGAGATTTTCGATCTCCGCAAGGATGCGGCCGCCGAGGCCGTGGCCCTGATACTCGGGACGCGTGAACATGCGCTTCACTTCGCCGATGCCGCCGTCATGGCGCTTCAGCGCGCCACACGCGACGGCCTTGCCGGCGTCCCGCGCGATGAACACGGTCGTATCGGCATCCGCCATTTGCTCGACGGTCATGTGATAGCAGTGCTCCGGCGGTGTGAGCGCCAGCAGTGTGTCGTTGAGATCGGCGATCAGGCCGCGGACATCGTCCTGCAGCGGGCTTTCGATGGCGATGGAAATGGACACGGCCTACTCCACCACCTTGCGCACGACGAAGAAGTGATCTTCGCCGCCTGGTGCATTTGTCATCAGGGCATCGGCGTTGCCGCCATCGGTCACAACGTCGTCGCGCATCTTGAGCTTTTGCTCCACGACACTGGTCATGGGCGCAACGCCATCGACGTTCACCTCTTGCAGTTGCTCGACCCAGCCCAGGATGCCGTTCAGTTCGGCCATCATGGGTTCGACGCGCTCTTCCTCGAGCGCGATCCGGGCAAGTCTTGCAACGCGGCGTACGGTGTCCTTGTCGACGGACATGAAACGGCTCTATGTGCTATGAATTCAACGGTGTAGCTAGCAATCGCGCGGCGGGCTGGCAAGCAACCCGTGGCCGCGCTCGGGAATTGCCATGTCGTTGGGCATTATCGGCATAGATCACGTGCAAATCGCCGTTCCGCGGGCGCTGGAAGCCGAGGCTTTGCGGTTCTACCGCGAGGTTCTGGCGCTGCCGGAAATCCCCAAACCGGAGGAGCTTCGGGCCCGCGGCGGGGCATGGTTTCAGGTCGGCAATCTGCAAATGCATATCGGGGTCGACCCGGAAGCAGGGCCGAAGAGCAAACGGCATGTCTGCTTCCTGGTCGGCGATCTGGCGGCGGCGAAGGCCGCGGTCGTGGCGCGCGGCGTCGCCATAGAAGAAGAGAGTGTGGCCGAGGGGCTGGCGCGGTTCTTCGTGCGCGATCCGGCGGGCAACCGGATCGAGATTGGGCAGCGTGGTTAGTCTCCCCCTCCACTTGCTGGAGGGGGCAACGCGCGTCCGCGCGTTGGGGGAGGATTTCTCCGTCGAGGCTCTCCTGCCCGCACCGCGTTTGTGGCGCGATCCTCCCCCGCGCCGCGTTGCTGTCGCAACGCGTCACGCCCCCTCCAACGAGTGGAGGGGGAAACGGTGATTGTCGATCTTGCGCAATTGAATGATGTGCTGCCGAAAGGTTTGCGTCTTCTCGGCTTCGATCTTGGCGAGAAGACCATCGGCCTTGCGTTGTCCGATACGCTGCTGACCATTGCGACGCCGATGGAGACCTTGGCGCGCGGGAAGTTCTCCAACGATGCGGTGAAGATCGAGGCGATCGTTGCGCAGCAGGGTGTCGGCGGGCTGGTGATTGGGTTGCCGCTCAACATGGATGGGACGGATGGGCCGTCGGCGCAGTCGGCGCGGGCGTTTGCGCGGAATTTTGCAAACCGCTCGCCGCTTCCCATCGTATTGATCGATGAGCGGCTGTCGACAGCGGCCGTCACGCGGACGTTGCTAGATGCGGATACCTCGCGGCGGCGGCGGGCGCAGGTTGTCGACAAGATGGCCGCCGCATACATCCTGCAAGGGGCGCTGGATCAGTTGCGCCGGATGAGGGGCTGACGTGGACGCAACGACGAATCCGGACGACCGGCCCGCCAAGTTTTATTGGCTGCTGCCGTTCCTGCGTCCGCCCGTGGCGATGACACGCGGGCAGGAGCGCACCTTCCTTCTGGTCGGCGTGGCGGCGCTGTTTGGCGGCTACGACATGGTGATCTTCGGGCTGGCGACACCGCAGATACAGGCGAGCCTGAGCATTCCGGAAAACCGGCTGGCGCTGACGGTGACGTTTTTCCGGCTGGCAGCGTTCGGCGCGATCCTGCTGGCGGCGATGGCCGATCTGGTTGGGCGGCGGCGGTTGTTGCTGATCACCATCACCGGACAGGCGATCGCAACGCTTGGCACCGCGTTCTCCGGCACCTATGAGCAATTCGTGCTGTGGCAGGTCGCGACGCGCGTGTTCGGCTATGCCGAAGAGATGCTGTGCATCGTCGTCATCATGGAAGAGATGGAGGCGAGCGCGCGCGGTTGGGCCGCCGGCATGTTCGCAGCGATGACCTCGACCGGCGCTGGTGTGGCGTCGCTGGTGTTCGCGTTTGTCAGCATGCTGCCGTTCGGATGGCGCGCGATCTATGTGATCGGCGCGGTGCCGCTGTTCCTCGTGGCGATCTGGCGGCGACGGTTGCCGGAGACGAAACGGTTTGCGGCGGAGGACGCCGTGCACTCGCTGGAGTCCCGTGTCTCACAGACATTCGCGATGCTGCGCCTGCTGGTGAGCGAGTATCCGGGCCGCGTGGCAGCGATCCTGCTGGTGGTGGCATCGGCCGGGTTTGCGTTCGCGCCGGCGGCGGTGCTGATGTCGAAATATCTGCAGCAGGTGCATCACTACTCACCGGGCGGCGTGACTGCGCTGTATGTGCCGGGCGGGTTCATTGCGCTGGCGATCAGCGTGCTCGCGGGCCGTTTCAGCGATCGCATCGGGCGCAAGATCGTGGTGCTGACGACGGCGGCGTTCGGGGCGGCGTGCTTTGGCCTCTTCTACAGCGGCTATGGCGGATGGTTCGTGCCGGTGGCGTGGATCGCGGCGATGTCGGGCTACTTCACGATGGACGCGCTGGTGGCGGGGTTCTCCAGCGAGATCGTGCCGACCGCCTATCGCGCGACGGTGTCCGGTCTGCGCTACACGGTCGGCATCCTGAGCGGGGCGATCAGTCTGGCGTTGGAGGGTGTGTTCTACGACCACTTCGGCGGCCACGGCCCCGCAGTGCTGGTGGCGCTGGCGACGGTTCCGGTGCTGCTGATCGCGGTGCTGCTGCTGCCCGAACCGTCGGGCAAAACACTGGAAGAAATGACGGAAACGCCGGCCGGCTGATCCATCAACATCTTTGCTAACGCTATGGGTGCGGAATGCTTGCCCCACCCCGCCCTGCTGCCTATAAGCCGGGCTTTAATGAGCACCACCGCCCCCATTCTCCAGACCAACCATTTGCTGGGAATTGAGGGGCTTTCGGTTTCCGAAATCACCGCCCTTCTCGACCTCGCCGACGATTACGTCGCGCTGAGCCGGTCGGCCGACAAGAAGCGGCCTGTGCTGCGCGGGCGAACCTTGATCAACCTGTTCTTCGAGGCGTCCACGCGCACGCAAAGCTCGTTCGAGCTGGCGGGCAAGCGGCTGGGCGCCGATGTCATGAACATGAGCGTGAAGTCGTCTTCGGTGTCGAAGGGCGAGACGCTGATCGATACC
>DATAHD010000017.1:0-3621 GCA_036263395.1 Rhizomicrobium sp.
ATCGAGATCCAGGTCGGGCGGACCGGCACGCTGGCACCAGTCGGCAAGCTGGAACCCGTCGGGGTCGGCGGCGTGATCGTGCAGAACGTCACGCTGCACAACGAGGATTATATCAAGGGCATCGGCGGCGACGGCGAACAATTGCGCGAAGGCCGCGATATCCGGGTCGGCGACACTGTCGTGGTCCAGCGTGCCGGCGATGTGATCCCCCAGGTGGTCGACGTCGTGATCGACAAGCGGCCGAAGAGCGCGAAGGAATATCATTTCCCGAAGAAATGCCCGTGCCATCTGCATACCGACGTCGTGCGCGAGGAGACCGCCACGGGCGAGGAGGGCGCGCGAGCCCGCTGCACCGGCGAGTTCGCCTGTCCGTTCCAGAAGATCGAGCATCTGAAGCTGTTCGTGTCGCGCCGCGCCTTCGATATCGACGGGCTCGGCGAGAAGCAGCTGCAATATTTCTTCGACGAAGGCTGGGTCAAAGAGCCCGCCGATATCTTCACGCTGCAAAAGCGCAACAACAAGCTGAAGCTTGAGGACATCGAGGGCTATGGCGAGACCTCGGTGCGCAACCTCTTTGCCTCGATCGAGAGCCGCAAGCGCATCGCGCTGGAGCGCTTCATCTATGCGCTCGGCATGCGCCATGTCGGCGAGACCACGGCGCTGGCGCTGGCGCGCGGCTACGGCTCCTGGGGCGCCTTCCACGACGCCTGCCTGAAGGTCGCCAAGGGCGATGAGGAGGCGATCGCCGAGATGGATGCGCTCGACCAGATCGGCGATACCGTGATTGCGAGCGTCGGCGCCTATTTCGGCGAGAGCCATAACCGCGGTATTGTCGATCGACTGGTCAGGGAGCTCGACGAAATCGTCGACGCGGAAAAGCCCAAGAGCAATTCCAAGGTCGCGGGCAAGACCGTGGTGTTCACGGGCTCGCTGGAGAAGATGACACGCGACGAGGCCAAAGCCACTGCCGAGCGTCTCGGTGCCAAGGCTGCTGGCTCGGTGTCGAAGAAGACCGATTACGTTGTCGCTGGTCCCGGCGCCGGCTCGAAGCTGGCGGAAGCCCAGAAGCACGGCGTGACTGTGCTCACAGAAGACGAATGGTTGAAGCTGATCGGGGAATAAGTTTGCGGGAGCAGGGTTCAAGCATCTCTTGAGGTGCTGTTCGACGCTGCCGACGAGTTGATCCAATAAAACCTGCGATGCGTTGACGTCACGAATTTGCCGCGCCAGAAGACCAATCACAAACGTTCAACAGGAGGAAGCGATGATCAAGGTAAGTGTGATGTATCCCAACAATCCCGGTGCGCGCTTCGACCACGACTACTACCGGGAGAAGCACATGCCGCTGGTGAAGGCGCGCATGGGCGATGCCTGCAAGTACTACACTATCGACAAGGGGCTTGGCGGCGGCGCACCCGGCGCGCCCGCAACCTATGTCGGCATGTGCCATATCTTTGCGGACTCCGTCGATGCGTTCCAGAAATCCTTCGGGCCGCACGCCAAGGAGATCATGGGCGACATCAAGAACTACACCGACATCGCACCGGTCATGCAGATCAGCGAAGTCGTCGTCGAGAAGTAACGCCGGTCTTTCCGGCATCTTGAAAAATTTTCTTTGCGTTGGGAGGCCGCCATTCTGGCGGCCTCTTTTTTTGTGCGCGCGAAACGACAGCCTGACTCACCGAGATGGAACCGGACGCGGTGTGAAGCACATCACAGCGTTTCAACCTGGCCGGGTGCAATGATCACAATGCGAGTTCCAGTTCGGCGGATGGAACCGTTCACCCCCTCTAGGAGCGTTATCATGGCCAAGAAAGTGACGTTGCACATCAGTCCTGCCGAAAATGGAAATTACCTCGTCGTCGTCAACGGCGAAGGCTTCTTTGGAGCCAAGCCGAATGCCACCGTCGGCGTCCGCATTCGCGGCGAAGACGAGTGGTTTGACGACAGTCTGTTCCCGCTTCGCCTCGGCTTCCCCGGCCATGTCGGCCAGGACGGAAGCTTCACGATGTCCGACACCGTTCCCGGCAGCAAACTGAACGAGGACTGGGGCGAGGACGAGATCTACGCCCTGGTCAATGTGCAGGGCTTTGGCGAGTTCAGAAGCAACACCGTCAAGGGTCACTTCTGACCGCATGTGCCGGTTCTGACCGGTAGCTACGCCTTACGTTTTGTCTCAACCCGACAGCGCATCCCGGACGGACTGCGCGCGCGAAACCCATTGGAGAAATGCCATGCAGTTACCTACAACCGTAAAGCTGTCTTCCATTCATTGCCGTGACGAAGCCGACGGCATCGGCAATGCCGAGCCGTATCTCTGGACCATCTTCTTCAAGATCGACGGCGAGACCATCAAGCATACGCCCGGACAATTCGTGCTGACCGGCGACGCCGTGTTCAAGTTCGGTCCGGGCAGCCACGAGAATCTGGGCACGCACGCCGTCGACCCCGGCGACACCGTGCAAATTCCGCCCGCGATCGGCGAGTTTCACACCCAGCTGCAGCCGATCGTCCTGACCAACGGCTCTACGACGATCCCCGTTCCCGGCATCGTCGGCGCGATCGCCGTGCTGATGGAAGAGGACAACGTCTCGGACAGCGGCGCCGAGAAGGGCCACCAGGCACTGAACAACTTCGTGCAGACCGAGATCAACAACTTCATCCACGGCATCAATCTGGTGCAGTTCGTCGGCGTGGAGCATCCGCAGGACAAGCTGAACGAGCTGATCGAGGCGATGAAGAAGAAGATCCAGGACGGTGCGTCCGGCGTGGTCAGCACGGCGATCGAGAAGGCGCAAGGTTTTTGGTCGAACCTGTGGTCCGGCCTCAACAAGGACGACAAGATCGGCTCGGCCGTGTGGACGTTCAGCCAGCAGGACATCGTGCAGCATCACTACTCGATCGCGCTGAGCCAGCGCTGGCGCAATGAAGGCGATTGGGAGATGTTCGGCGTCATCAGCGCGCCCAACCCGTGCCAGGCTCAGCTCGTCGCGGTCAACCAGCAGAAGCACAGGATCGACCAGATCGAGGCCCAGATCAGGGCCAAGCAGACCGAGATGGCGCGTGCCCCTGTGTCGCAGAAGCCCGCAATACGGGCCGAGATCGACGAGTTGAAGGCCCAGTTGCCGCCGCTGCGCACCGAGTTGACGCGGCTCGAAGGCCTGCTCAACCGCTGCTACATCAGGCAGACCATCGCCGTGCCGATCGGTGGCGGCGTGCTGGTCAACGCCTGAGCGGGACGAAGCGTCGCGAATTCACCTCTCCCCGCATCGTGCGGGGAGGGGTAAGCGCGTTCACATCATCCCCTGTTCGTCCTCCTCCGCCTTCTCGATCAGTTCCTCGCTCACCACGACATTCCGCCGCGGCACCAGGAAGAACATCGTCGCGGCACAGGCGATCGACAATGCGAAGATCGCCGATGTCAGCGGCAGCGTCGTCGCGGAGTGACCGCCGAGATAGGCGCCGAACTGCGAAAGCAGTGAGCCGATGCCCTGCTGCAGAAATCCCATCGCGCCGGAGGCGGTGCCGGCGGCGTCCGGCCGCACGCTGATCGCGCCCGCCGCCGCGTTCGACATCACGATCGCATTGGCGACCATCACGATCATCTGCGCGCCAAACAGG
>DATAHD010000018.1:0-4058 GCA_036263395.1 Rhizomicrobium sp.
GCCGGCGTCCGCCTCCGGCACGCCCTGGCGGGTGAGGGCCTCGCGCAGCGGCTGAAGTTTCGCCTCACGCATCCGCGCCACCGCATCGGCTTCGCGAAAGGCGCGGTGATGGCCGGAACGGGCGGATTGCTTCTCGTCCTCCTTCATCGCGCGGGCGAAGGCAGCGGGATGCGGCCGCGACAGGATCGAGAGCGTGTGCAACCGCTCCGGATGCGCCGCCGCGATCAGCCACGAGAGCTGCCCACCCCAATCATGCCCGATCAGATGGAACTTCGTGTGCCCCAGCGCATCCATCAGGCCGAGCGCGTCGCCTGTCAGTTTGTCCGTCGTGTACGCACTTTTCTCGGCGGGACGCGCGCCGCTGGCATAGCCACGCTGGTCCGGTGCGATGGCGCGAAAGCCTGCGGCGCCGAGAGCCGCCACCTGATGCCGCCACATGTGCCGCGTTTCGGGAAAGCCGTGCAGGAAGAGCACCGGCGTGCCGGACAACGGGCCTGCAACCTCGACAGCGAAGTCGAAAGCGCCGACGCGGACGTTCTGAGTCTCGAGTTCCATGCGCCGATTAGAGCCGCTGTTTCATTTCGCGGCAATTGTGGCGGCCGCTGCTCACGGCGCGAGCGCATACGCCGCCAGTTCCCTAAAGTTCCAGAAAATCTTTGTGTTGTGCGCATTTAGCGCGTGTGGAACTGCGATTTCGAAAAGAAAATTTCAGAACTCCCGTTATATTGGAATTGTCGAAGAAGGAGTGGCTGGAATGGCGCGTGGTGTCATTTGCCTTGGCGTGTTGGCCTTGGGTGTTGCTTTCATCTCCCGGGCGAGCGCTCAACCTCAGAAAAGCGGCTATCAAACCGTTTCGCATCCGGTGTTGATCGATCCGCGCATGCAGATGCTCGGCGATGGTCCGCAACAGGATCAGCAGCAAAAGGCGTCGCCGCGTTCGCAGACGCCCCCGGCAGCGCAGGGCACCCGTGAGAACGGCATGCCGCTCGATCAGATGGGCGGCGACGACAGCGCCGATGTGCCGGCCGGCGATGATCCGATGTCGGATAACGCGGTCGAGACGGACACCGTCTATACCGCGTAACGCCTGAGTTGGTTTTTGGCTCCGGCGGCGCGTGCGTGCCGCCGGTTTGCCTGTGGGGTGGCGCTTCAGCGGGCAAGTGCCGGTTCGATCAATCCGCGTGTCAGATCGCGCCAGCCCGTTTCCATCTCCGCTGTCCACGCATCGGCGCAGATGTCTTGCACCGTGGCAGCCGTCGCTTCGATGAACTTCGGAAACACGTCGCGCGGCACGCCGTAGCCTTCGTGCGTCACGATCTCCGTGCCGACGAAGTTCGTCGCGTAATGATTGCTTCCGAGAAAATCGAACATCGCATCGATCAGCCGCGCCAGCATTTCGCCGCGCACCGCGCCCGTCGTGTCCCGCACGAACAGGGCCTCCATATCGGGATGCAGCGCGAACAGACGCTGATAGACCAGCGGCGTGATATCGCCGGCTCGTTCGGCGGCGATCTCGAAACTGCGTTCGACGGCGGCACCGGTCATTTCTTGTGCTCTTCCAGACGCGGCATGATCTCGACGAAGTTGCAGGGCTGATGCCGAATGTCGAGCTGGTACTTCAGGATGCCGTCCCAGCCGTCTTTCACCGCGCCCGTCGAGCCGGGCAGACAGAAGATGTAGGTGCCTTTCGTGAGTCCGGCGCAGGCGCGCGATTGCAAGGTCGAGGTGCCGATCTTCGCGAAGCTGATCTGGTGGAACACGGCCGAGAAGCCGTCGATCTCCTTCTCGAACAGTGGCTTCAGGGCTTCCACCGTCACATCGCGGCCGGTGAGACCGGTGCCGCCGGTGGTGACCACCGCGTCGACGTTTGGATCGTCGATCCAGTCCTGCACCGTACGGCGGATCGCGGCCACGTCGTCACGCACCAGCGCGCGGCCCGCGAGCACATGCCCAGCGCCTGTGATGCGGTTTGCCAGCGTGTCGCCCGATGTGTCGTTCTCGGCGGTGCGCGTGTCGGATACGGTCATCACCGCGATCCGGACCGGCACAAAGGCGATGCTTTCGTCGATGGCCATCACTATCGCATCGAGATTTTGGTTGTGAGCGGCGGAACTGCGGGTGTCGGCGTCGGGTCAGGCTGCTGCTGCGGCGGCGCTGCCGGGCGCGGCATCGGCTTGAAATCGCTCGCGTGATAAACGGGCCAGCCGCCGCCCGCCGTCTCGTCGAGCGTCGGCGCGTTGCGGCTCAGCACGCGGCGATACATCCAGTGATAGGTCAGCACCTGCTTGATGTAATCGCGCGTTTCGCGCACCGGCAGGCTTTCGATGAAGAGCAGCGGATCGCTGCTGTCCTTCGATCCAAGCCAGCGCTGAAGGCTGCCCGGACCGGCGTTGTAGGCGGCGGCAAGCTGGAACAGGTTGTTGTGCGTGAAGTCGAGCATCTCGGCGATGTATTTGTTGCCGAGCATCAGGCTGTAGGACGGATCGGTCAGCCGCGATGGATCACCACCCAGATGCGTCGCCGTGCCGGGCATGATCTGCATCAGGCCGCGTGCGCCAGCCGGTGAGCCCGCGTTCTCGCGGAAGTGACTCTCGGCGCGCGCAAAGGCGAGCACCAGCGACGGATCGATCGTGTAACCGCCGATCGGTTGATAGTTCGGCACCGGGAAGAGGCCGGTCAGCAGCTTGCCGGTGCGTGCCGTCGTCTCGCTGGCACGCAGTTCCAGGTTCGGCAGATGCATGTAGCGCGCGACCGCCGCGAACTCCGGATCGAGCCGCGTGTCGATGCCGGCAAAGGCGCGGTTCATCTCTTCCGGAATCTGCTCGTCTTCGCCGATCTGCCACAGCGCGATCGCGCGATGGGCGTGCGGCTCCGCGGAAAGCGCGGCAAGCCCGTTCGGGGTCAGTACCGGTTCGGCGAAATCCTTCGCGGGGTCTTGTCCAAGGATGCGCTCCGCAAGGAGGCCATAGAACGTCGGCTCTTCGCGCGCCGCTGCCGACAGCATGGTCACGACGCGCAGTGAGTCACCAGACTGGATATGTGCCCGCGCGGCCCAGAACGCGCCTTGCGCCCGCAACCGGTTGGACACGCCGCGCGACTGCGCGAGGCGTTCGAAATAGGTCGCGGCCTGATCGTATTGCCGCAAGCGGTACGACGCGAAACCAGCCGACCAGTTCAGCACCGGCACGATGCTTCCGTCGGAATTCGCGTACCGCGAGGCAACGGCGAGCGCCTGACTGTCCATGCCTTCCGCGAGATAGGACGCCGACACTCGCTGCGCGACGCGCGCGAGGTCGTAAGCGGGGAGCCCCTGTTGCTCCAGCGATTGCAGAACGGCGAGCGCCTGATCCGGCTGATCGCTTTTGATCGCGGCTTCGATCTGGCCTTGCACCGCGCGCGCCGCGTCGGATTGATACGGCGCATCCGGCGTGGCCGCATCTTCATAGCCGCCACCGCGATATTTGAACGTCGGCGGGGCAGGGATGTTGGTCACCACCGCCACCATCTCGACCTTGTGGTGCTTCTTCTTCACCCGCACGATCGAGCGCTTCACCGCCAGCGCGTAGACGCGATCGGCGATGGAAAGTTCCTTGTACTGCTCAAGCCAGGCAACGAGGTCCTGCACGCTCGTCGCGCCGCTGTGTGGCGAGAGGTAATGTTCCGCCTGCGCGTAACCGACGAGCGAGGTGTCGCTGAGTTGCGCGACGAGTTGCTTCGCTGTCTCGAAATCGCCAAGACGCTCGGCGGCGAAAATCTGTTTGTAGAGCGTGACATCGGACGGCGACAGAACGGCCGGTGCAACACCTGTCGCCGTCGTCGTAACCGCAAGTGCCGGTGCCGCCAGAAACGCGAACGCAGCGGCCGCCAATACAAAACGCGTGCGGATCACGCCTATACCCTTTCGTTATACCGGATGCCGCGACGTTAGACTCTGGCGGCGCCATTCTCAAGCAAGTTCATGGACTTGATGTGATCCTCGACGGCCTGCAGATCGCGCCAGGCGAGTTTCTTGTCGATCGGCCGGCGCAGCAGATAGGCCGGGTGAAGCGTCGGCATCA
>DATAHD010000019.1:0-11423 GCA_036263395.1 Rhizomicrobium sp.
GGCATAGCCGAACATGATGCCCTGATCGCCCGCGCCTTCGTCCTTGTTGCCGGACGCATCGACGCCCTGTGCAATGTGCGCGGACTGCGCGTGCAGCAGCACTTCGACCTTGGCGTTCTTCCAGTGGAAGCCTTCCTGCTCATAGCCGATCGACTTGATGGCCTGACGCGCGACCTCTTCGACTTCGGCCGGGCCGACGTTCTTCGGGCCGCGGGTCTCGCCCGCGATCACGACACGGTTGGTGGTGCAGAGCGTTTCGCAAGCAGCGCGGATGTCCCATTCGGAAAGACCGCTCTTCGGACCTTCGCGGAAGAAGAGATCGACGACTTCATCGGAGATGCGGTCGCAGACCTTGTCCGGATGACCTTCGGAGACACTTTCGCTGGTGAAGAGGTAGGAGGAACGCGCCATTGCAGGAGGAGCCTCGAATAAGGGGGGAGCGGCGGCACTCCATACAAGGATTCTCAGGGGGGTCAACTGTTTCGGGGGCGCGGTGGCGGCTAGGCTGGGGCGCGTCAGGAACCGGAGGGAATATGACAGTGCCGTTTTCCGGCGGATGTCGCTGTGGGGCGATCCGCTATGAGGTTTCCGCCGAGCCGATGGCGGTGATGGATTGCCACTGCCGCGACTGCCAGTACGCCTCGGGCGGGAGCCATACGACGGCCGTCGTGGTGCCGGCCGCGGCGTTCCGGCTGACGCAGGGGACGCCGAAGCGCTGGGCTGTGAAGGGCGATTCCGGCACCGACGTGACCCGCAGTTTCTGCGAGACTTGCGGCACGCCGCTGTTCAGCGAGCCGCCGGGCGGGATGATCTGGGTGGTGAAGGCCGGAACTTTGGATGACCCAAGCTGGCTGAAGGTCGGCGGCGCGCTCTATGTGAAATCCGCGCAGCCATGGGCGCATATCGACCCGAACAAGCTGAAGTTCGACCGGATGCCACCGGGCGCGCCAGGGGTTCAATAATTTGTAGTTAGAGAATGAATCGCGACAGGTCTTGATCCTTCGCGAGATCCTCGACACGGGCCTTCACGTAGGCGGCGTCGATGGTGAGTTTTTCGCCGGTGCGTTCGCTGGCGGCGAAGCTGATTTCGTCGACGACGCGCTCCATGATCGTCTGCAGGCGGCGGGCGCCGATGTTTTCCACGCTCGCATTCACCTGCGCTGCGAGATCGGCGATCTCCGCGATGCCGTCGTCGGTGAAGGTAAGCGCGACGCCTTCGGTGTTCATCAACGCGACGTACTGCTTGATGAGGCTTGCTTCCGGTTCGGTAAGAATGCGGCGGAAGTCTTCGCGGGTGAGGGCGCGCAGCTCGACGCGGATCGGCAGGCGGCCCTGCAGCTCCGGCAGAAGATCGGACGGCTTGGCGATGTGGAACGCGCCCGACGCGATGAAGAGAATGTGATCGGTCTTCACCTGACCGTGCTTGGTCGCGACCGTGGTGCCTTCGATCAGCGGCAACAGATCGCGCTGCACGCCTTCGCGGCTGACATCGCCGCCGCCGCGCATTTCGCTGCGGGCGCAGATCTTGTCGATCTCATCGAGGAAGACGATGCCGTGGTTCTCCACCGTCTCGATCGCCTCGCGGATGATTGCGTCGTTGTCGAGCAGCTTGTCGGCTTCTTCGGCGACGAGCGGCGCATGCGCGTCGGACACTTTCATGCGGCGCGTTTTCTGTGCGCCGCCGAACGCTTTGCCCAGCACGTCGGAGAGGTTGAGCATCGAAATCTGCGCATTCGGCATGCCGGGAATCTCGAACGCGGGCATGCCGCCGCCGGCATCCTTCATCTCCAGCTCGACTTCCTTGTCGTTGAGTGCGCCCTCACGCAGCGATTTGCGGAACGACTCGCGCGTTGCCGCGCCGGACTTGCCGACGAGCGCGTCAAGGATTCGTTCTTCGGCGCGATCTTCTGCTTTCGCTTCAACCTCACGGCGGCGCTTGTCGCGCACCAGCGCGATTCCAACCTCGATGAGATCGCGCACGATCTGCTCGACGTCGCGGCCGACGTAACCAACCTCGGTGAACTTGGTCGCTTCGACTTTCAGGAACGGTGCCTGTGCGAGACGCGCAAGGCGACGCGCGATCTCCGTCTTGCCGACGCCGGTCGGACCGATCATCAGGATGTTCTTGGGCAGCACTTCTTCGCGCAAGCCCGGATCGAGCTGCTGGCGCCGCCAGCGGTTGCGCAGGGCAATCGCGACGGCACGCTTGGCGTCATGCTGACCGACGATGTAGCGGTCCAGTTCGGAAACGATTTCGCGGGGGGTGAAGAAGGAGCTCATGGCCTGTTATATGGGCTTAAGCTCAGATAACGGCAACGATGTCGGTTCGGCGAAAATCTTCGCCTTTGAACAGCAGCGGTTCGTTCCAGGCTTTTGCGATGGCATAGGTAAAACAGTCGCCAAAATTCAACCCAGCCTTGTCCAGGCCTTTCCCAAATTTCCGGAAGGCAGTTGTGGCGATCACTTCATGGGCTTCTTCGAACGGGGCGACCGAAAGTTGCAACCGGTTCAGCAGACGATCCAGATTGGCACTCCAATCGACACCCATTCGCCGAAGGGCAACCACACGGCATTCAAACAGTGTCGGGGCGCCGATGACCCTGACGTCCGCGTTGGTGATCAAATCCAGAAACGATTCTCGTTCAGGCTCATTGAAAGCGATGGCAAAAACGGCAGAGCTGTCTATTACCATTACGATGGTAAGCCGTTCTGGTCGTAACCCAAAATCTCATCGGGCGTGCGGTTATCCAATACCGGGTAGGTATCCATTCGCTTGAGGATATCTCTTATTTCGGCCTTTCGCTTTTCCCGATCGCCAACCTTTTTCGCATCGGTACGAGCAAGACGCTCTTTCAAAGCGTTGATAACGGCGTCCGTAATCGATTCACCGTTCTGTTTGGCAAGCTTGCGAGCGAGCTTGTCCGCTTCAGGGCTTATGATATGGAGTGCCATGACCTATGTACATCCTTTACCAGCAATGTACAGAAGGTTTGTCTAAACTTCAAGCTGCATCAAGCACTTCGATAACCAGGCTGTCGTTGGTGTAGATGCAGATTTCGGCGGCGATCTTCATCGCTTTGCGGGCGATCTCTTCGGCGCTCATCTCGGTGTCGAGCAGGGCGCGGGCGGCGGCGAGGGCGTAGGGGCCGCCGGAGCCGATGCCGATCAGGCCGTTCTCTGGCTCGACCACATCGCCAGTGCCCGAAAGGATCAGCGAGGTCTTGGCGTCGGCGACGGCCATCATCGCCTGGAGCTGGCGGAGATATTTGTCGAGCCGCCAGTCTTTCGCGAGTTCGACACAGGCGCGCGTCAGATTGCCGGGATGTTGCTCGATCTTTGCTTCAAGCCGTTCCTGCAACGCGAAAGCGTCGGCGGTCGCGCCGGCGAAGCCGACGATGACATCGCCCTTGCCGAGGCGGCGGACCTTGCGGGCGTTGGACTTCATCACGGTGGCGCCGGCCGTGACCTGCCCGTCACCGGCGATGATGACCTTGCTGCCCTTGCGGACGGAGAGGATCGTGGTCATGGCGAAATATCCTGCGGCACGAAAGTATCAAACGAACCAGTGACTTATGTATCCAGACCAGCAATGACAATAGCTGTTCGGACGCAGCTTCGCATCCGTTCTAACTGCGCGCTGCAGATGGCGCGGGGACGGCTGCGGAAGGGGCTGACGGGCGCATTTACCCTTTCACCGCCCGGCCGCGGTAGGCTAACGGTGTAGCAGACGCCTTTTGGATAGCCGCGCCATGCGCACCGCCATTGTCGAACGCAAGACCCGCGAGACCGAGATTTCGGTATCCCTCGACCTCGATGGTTCGGGCGAGTGCGATATCGAGACCGGCATCGGCTTCCTCGACCATATGCTCGACAGCTTTGGGCGGCATTCGATGATCGACCTGAAGGTACGGGCGGAGGGCGATCTGCATGTCGACTTCCACCACACGACCGAGGACACCGGCATCGTGATCGGACAGGCGATCAAGAAGGCGCTGGGCGATTTCGCCGGCATCCGCCGCTTTGGCGAGGCGACCATTCCGATGGACGAGACGCTGACGCGCGCGGCGATCGACGTATCGAACCGGCCGTATCTGGTGTGGCGCGTGAACATTCCGAAGCCCAAGCTGGGCGAGATGGACACCGAACTGTTCAAGGAGTGGTTCCAGGCGTTCGCGCAGAATGCGGGCATCTGTCTGCACATCGAGAATCTGTACGGCGAGAACAGTCACCACATCGTCGAGACATGTTTCAAGGCGACGGCGCGCGCGCTGCGCCAGGCGATGGAGCCGGATGAACGACTTGAGGGCGGCGTCGCTTCGACGAAGGGCTCGCTCTAAGGACTGCGTTTGTTGAGGCGGGATTAGGTTCACGCGGAGGCGCGGAGGTTGAGACCTCGCGATTAGCTTCGCGTACGTGGCACGCATTGATTGGCACGCAGAGGCGCAGAGAACGCAGAGGGAGTTCCGTGCTTTCACTGAGTGTGCCTCGTTGCCCGAGGTTCGTTGGCGCGCTTTGCGCGTCGAGAAGTATTGCGAAAGCACGATATAGCCCGACGCATTTGGCTCGCTGCCCTCTGCGGCTCTGCGCCTCTGCGCGAATCCTAATCCCGCTTCCGCTACGCCACGGTTGGTGATGAGCGACCACGCGCGTAGGCTTGCGCGTAAAGGCAAGCACGGGAGTGAAGCGATGGCGGATGAAGTTCTTGTTGAGCGGCGTGGGAAGGTTGTGCTGCTGACGCTCAACCGGCCAGAGCGGCGCAACGCGATCAATGTCGCGCTGAGCCAGGCGTTCTGCGATGCGGTGGCCGCGGCGCAGGATGCGGGATGCATTGTCGTCACCGGCAGCGATCCAGCGTTTTGTGCGGGGCTCGACCTCAAGAACCTCGGCACCGAGAAGCTGTCGGGTTTGCCATCGTATGCGAGCGCGCTGCGCAAATCGGCCGTGCCGTTGATCGCGGCGGTGAACGGCGCGGCGGTGACGGGCGGGTTTGAGATTGCGCTCGGTTGCGATTTCATCGTCGCATCGGAGCGGGCAGTATTTGCCGACACGCATGTGCGCGTCGGCGTGTATCCGGGGCCGGTGCTGGTCGACCTGCCGCGGCGCATCGGCATGGCGTGGGCGCGCGAGATGTCGATGACGGGAAATTTCGTCGATGCCGCTACGGCGCAGCGCATCGGGCTTGCCAATCATGTGAAGCCGCATGCGGAGCTGGTGCCGTTTGCGCTGTCGCTCGCGGACGCGATCTGCGACGCCGATCCCAAGATGATCCGCGCAATGCGCGCCGACTGGGACGCCAATGTCGGCACACCAGTGAACGATGCGCATCGCATCCACGGTGAGCATGCGGTGGCGGGCGGCTTCACACAGAGCACCGGTGCTGGGATTGCCGATCGCCGCGAAACGGTGCTCGCGCGTTCGCGCAATCAGCGGGGCGTTGGGTGAGACATCATGGACGCGGCCCATGTCGCCAAAGCGACATAACTCGGCCGCACGCCCCGCTGGCACAACGAACAGAACGGTGCACAGATGAAGGCGTCACCGAACCGCGAGGCTCCGGTTTCCGGGACCGAGGGGAAGAGCCACAACGCGGGCCTTCCTTTCGGCCTTGCTAGCCAGGTAGGCAATTTTTGCCTCGGTACTTCACCGGGCTACCGATTGAACTTTGTTCCGCACAATCTCTCTGTGACTTGCCGAGGGATGTGCTGTGGCTTCTCAATATCCGCCGTGTCTGAAATCGTGTCCCACGCGCCACTGCCTTGCGGCATCGAGCGACAGCGAATGTGCTCTGCGCAACATCCTCCACCTGCGTGATTTTCTGGTTCAGAAGTTTTCGGAACGGTCCGGTGAGGTCGCCATGTGCATGTCCGAAGAGCTTGAGCGAAACGAACGGCAGGCCGATGCGGGCGTGTGGCGCTGCGTGTCTTTGGCGAGCTCCTGATCAACGAGTGTGCTTTGCGGATCGACCCGCGCCGTCATCCGTGATCAGGAAGTGATCGTTCGAGATTGCGGATTGTCTTGGTCGCGTAGACGGCGAGGCTGAACACCAGAAGGATTGTGCCGGAGAGGACGAACATCAGGCCGAGACCGGCGCCTTTGCCGCTGCCGACCATCGGGGCGACCCAGTGCCAGGCTTCGAGGCTGCGCGCCGGTTCGAAGACGCGGTCGGCAAGCGGACCGGCGAGCAAGAACGCCAGCGGTGAGACCAGTGCGGTGACCTGGCCGATGGCGGCGAAAACGCGGCCCTGCACATCGGGCGCGACCTTGGCCTGCAGGATCGAACTGAAGGGCGCGTTGATCAGCGCGTTCGTTGAGCCAAAAACAAACAGGCAGATCGCGATGGCCGCCGTGTCGCGCGCGAGGCCGAGAGCGAGGATCGCGGCGCTGCCGATCAGAACGCCGAGCATGATGGTGTGGATGCGTGGGCGCGTGCCGCCCCATGCCGTCATGAGCACGCCGCCGGCCACCGCACCGACATTGAACACACCCCACACGAAGCCGAGGCGCGCCGTGTCGTTGACGCGGTCGAGCGTGTAGGGCGTGAGGACCGCGAACGCGACATTGGCGAGGAAGTTGATCGCCGAGAAGAAGATGCAGAGCGCGAGGAGCGGTGCGCGCGCGATGAGATACCGAAAGCCGGACAGCAGCTGTGCGGTGAGGGATTCTGTGTGCGCGTCACCGGCCGCGGTGCGCGGCGGCTGCGGAATCTGCATCACGCTGAGCACGAGTGCGGCGAGGATGAATGTGGCGATGTCGGCGACGATCGCGCCGGTGACGCCAATGAAGGCGTAAAGCACGCCGGTGACGGCCGGCCCGAGGATGCCGGCCATCGGACCGCCGATCATCTGCGCCGCGTTCGCGCGGTCGCGATGCGCATCGGGCACCAGCATTGTGATCGACGCCTGAAACGCCGGCGACAGCAGTGCGGCGAACGCGGCCTCCACAGCGGTCAGCAGATAAAGATGCCAGACCTGAAACAGGCCGGAGAGGAAGCTGACGAGGAGCAAGGTAGCGGCGACCGCCATGCCGATCTCCGCCACGATCATCAGGCGGCGGCGATCCATGCGGTCGGCGAGCGGACCGGCGATGGTGGCGGCGAGCACCTGTGCGGTGGTGAAGAAGAACCAGACGAGGGTGAGCGGTGTCGCCTGTCCCGTTTTCTGGAACAGCCAGATGCCGATGGCAAAACTGCTGATTTGGCTGCCGAGCTGCGAGACGGCTTGGGTGACGAGGAGGATATAGAACGTCGCCAGCCCATGGGTGGGCTGTGGCGGCGATGCTTCCTCTGTCGTCTCCGTCGTCATCGGAAGGCATTGGGATAGAGGGTGCGGAAGTTGCCTTCGAAGAATTGTGCGCGCGCCGTGTCGTCAAGTGATGCGGTGCTGCGGTCGAAGCGGCCAAGCGGGTCGCGGCCACCTTCGGCGTGCGGATAGTCGGAGGAGAAGAGATAAAGCTCCGGCGCCGACTCGCGCACGAAGGCGGCGACGTCTTCGAACGGATAGGGCGTGAAGCGCAGTTGGGCGCGAATCTGTTCCGACGGTTTGCGTTTCATCTCGGCGAGATGCGGTTCGGAGCGGGCCCAGATCTCGGCGGCGTGATCGAGGCGACGGATCATGTCGGGCACCCAGCCGGCGCCGATCTCGATGATGCCGCCGCGCAGGTTGGGAAAACGCTCGAGCACACCGTCGAGGATGAGCATCGAGATAAAGCGATGTGCTTCGTGATGGATGACGGTGAGGTCTTTGGAGCCGATGACTTCGGCGCCGCCGCGCGCGGTTTTGTGTTCGGGATGGCCGGCGTTCATCCACGGATCGGCGACGCGCAAGGGCGATGAGCCGACGTGCAAGATGAAGGGCACGCGATATTCGGCGAGCGTGGCCCATATCGGATCGTGCGCCGGATGACCGGGCGAACGGCCGCCTGGCGGATCGCACGAGATCCAGATCGCGCCGAGGCCGAGCTTCAGCGCGTGCGCGATTTCTTTGAGGGCTTGCTCCGGATCGTCGAGCGGGACGATGGCAACGCCGATCAGGCGCTTGTCGTGGGCGCAGAACTCCGCCATCGCGCGGTTGTGGGCGCGGGCGATGGCATAACGGTTTGCGAGTGGCGCTTCGAACGTCGGGCGGGCGCAGAAGGACGAGAACACCACCTGGTGCTTGAAGCCGAGAAGGTCGAGCGCCTTGGTGCGTTCGGCGCCGCTGAACGAGCCGAGCGCATCATGCCACTTCGGCCCGCGTGTGATGTTGGCGCCGAGGGCGATGAGCTTTTCGAGATTGTCCTCAGTGTGGCCGGGCTGGCCGGCATGGCCGCGCGGATCGAACTGGCCGACGGTGATGGCGCTGAGCGACGGCATCAGCGCGCGATCGCGCGGATCGGCGTGGCGCGTCAGGAAATCGGGCAGCTCCATCAGATGGCTGTCCGCATCGTGGATCAGCCTGTCGCCGGCATAACTCATGGCGGTCCCTCCCCAGGGTCCGCGCCGAGTATAGATCACCCTCCCCTTGAGGGAGGGTCGAAAAATCGCGGAGCGCAGCGATCGATTTTTCGGGGCGGGGTTTGCTTCCGCAGCGTTGCGCAGGACCCCACCCCGAATTGCTGCGCAATTCGACCCTCCCTCAAAAGGAGGGTGAAGGGGATCGTTACCCCGCCGCTTCCTTCGGGCGGTCGCGGAAGCGTTTGTGGAAATCCTCGGTCGAGTTGACGCTGGGCATCGGCTCGGCGGGCACCGGAACGCCGAGAAACTGGCACAGCGGCTCCCAGCCCTGTTTCGCTTCATAGACCAGAAGGCGGTCCTTCGGGATGCGGCTGAGGACTTCGGTGTTGTGCCGGTTGTAGACCGAGATCAGGTGATCGTGGTCGTGCATGCGATTGTCGAACAGGCGGCCGACGACCTTGTGGAACATGATGTCGAATGGCTTGGTCGAATCCAGCGGCGGCGTGTTCTGGAAGATGGTGTTCTGGGTCGAGGCGAACCAGCTTTCGGCATCGCGCTTCGACAGGATGACTTTCGAGTCGGGATAGAAGTCGGCGATCTCGGCGTAGAACGTCGCCATCGGCCAATCGACGGCGGAGACGTAACCGGCGAAGATCTTGTCCCAATCGGGCTTGCCATCGGCGGCATCGATCCACCAGCCGATGCTGGTCGGGTTCTTGAAGACCTCTGCCATGTGATAGCAGGGGCCGAAGCCGAGCTGCTCCAGCGCTAGTTTGAGCGACAGCGTGCCGGTTCGCCCGAAACCGGCGCCGACGATCTTCAAAGCCATGTGCATGTTCTCCCTGATGCGTATCAGGGCGGACTTCAGCGTATGATGCAAGCTATGCCGGGCAGCATTCATCTGCGGTTCAGCGGCAGGCCGGGATAATCACCGGTTTTTGGGAGGAACAGAAAATGCGCAAACTTGCTCTTGTTCTGGCGGCCAGTGTTTTGGCGTCGGCTGTGTCACCGGCGCTGGCGGGGCCGCTGTGTCTCGACACCTACCGGGTCGACACGACGAAGGTGCCGGATGACTCGCACATCGTGTTCCGTCTGGTCGATGGGTCGGAGTGGCAGAACACGCTGCCGCGCAAGTGTCCGGGGCTGAAGTCGAACCGCTTCAGCTATGAACCAGGGGCCGGGCGCGACATCTGCGAGAATGTGCAGATCATCAAGGTGCTGGAACAGGGCAACGCCTGCACGCTTGGCGGCTTCACGAAGATCAAGCCGGCGTCGGTGCATTCGTAACGACGATCCTCCCCCGCGTCGCTGCGCGCCGCGCCCCCTCCACCAAGTGGAGGGGGAAGAGAGCTACCAATCGTTCAAGCCGGTGAAGTGGGCGAAGCCGGCGCGCCAGGACCATTTGGACCATTCGGTGCGGAGGCGGACGGTTTGTTTGGGGCTGCCGGTGCCCTGGCCGACACCGAGGATCTGTAACTCCGCGCAGCCCTTGAAAGGTTTGCCGTCGGGTGCGGGCAGGTGCGTGCCGTCGTTTTGCAGGCGGACATACTCGGAGTCCTCCACGCCGTCGGAAGCCAAGATCACCGTCGTCGGCAGCTTGGCGCAGCCGATCGAGTTCGCGATGTTGTCCATGAAGGCGAGGATGTTGGTGCGATCCTGCGAGCGCCACTTGCCGCGCTGAACCAAAAGTGGCGTTCCGGCAATCAGCTTCTCCACCTCGGCGGCGACCGTTTCGGGGCGCGCGCGGGTTGAGATCATCGTGTCGTAGTAGAACGGATTGGATGACGCCTCGAAGGTGCCGAAGGTGCGGACATGCACTTCGGAGGCGAAGCCGAGTTTGTGGATGATCGCGGCGACACGGCTGCCGACCTTCGCGGCGAACGCGGGATCGTCCACCAGCGGGTTCGATTTCGAAATGTCGAGACCGATGATGAGGCGCTGCGCCGGGGTTGCGACCTGATCGGCATAGGACGCCTTCACCAGCTGCGCGTCGTTGCTGCGCAACGTGGCATACATCACGCCGCCGCCGGTCAGCGCCGACGCCGTCACCGCCGCGAGCATGAACTTCATAACCATCGAGAAATCAGGCCCGCTCGCCGCGATCCGCGAGGTCGAGCAGGTGAAGCTGCGCGAACTGACGCTGACGGTGGCGATAGTCGTTCGAGATCACCGTGTTGCGGATGTTGTTCTCGACCGTCTGCATGTAGAGCGCGGCAACCACGGTCACGATGAAGAAGATCACGCTGGCAAAGGCGAGCCAAAACGCCGAGTCGGCATTGGCGAGCGAGGTCTGCGAGATCTTCGGGATCGGCAGCGAGACGGCGCCAGCTTCATGCACCTTGGTCTCGGTCTTCAATGAGGCATTGGTCGGCTGGGCGGCGTTGTCATTGCCAAGCGAGTTGAACAGCTGATCGATCGAATTGTTCTGCGACGGCGCGGCGGCATCGACCTGTGCGGCTTCGGCCTGGGCCGAGGTACCGCCCGGCATGTTGTTGTAGGCGACGAGATAGCCGAGACAGCCGATCATCACGAGCGCGAGCACGAAGGCCGAGGTGATGAGCGCGTTGCGGCCATAGACGCCGGTGATCTTGAGCATGAAATGGATGATAAGGACGGCGAAGAGCACCTGCATGCTCTTAAAAATGACCGTCGCCTGCATGCTGTCGGGGACGATCATGAACTCGTTGGCGAGGGCGCGGGTCCAGATGTCGCCGCGGATGATCTGATAGTCGACGAACATGGCGAGCAGCGCGATGCCGACCGCGAGCACCACAGCGGCGATGTAGAGGCCGCGGTAGTGATGGATCTGGCGGCTCTTCTCCAGATTGCGCGAGATGACGTGGGCGGTGTCCTGATCGAGGCGGGAGAGCGGGGCGTTATCGTCCTCGGCCAGCGGCTCTTCCTTCTTGCCGAAGAGGGCGAAGCGGCGCGGTTCCTCGCGGCCATGTTTCGGCGCGTTGCGCTCGCCGTGATGTACCCAGTCGGGGCCCCA
>DATAHD010000020.1:0-6356 GCA_036263395.1 Rhizomicrobium sp.
GATTGCAGTCTATAATCTGGACTCGACCAAGAAGGTCGATCCCGGCCTCTTCAAGATCGACTTCACCAACTACATCACGCCCGCGAACTGAGCGGCGCGCTTTCGCCCGCGGAAAATCGTAGCTTCCGTAGGGTGGGCAAATCGTACTGAGTCAGAAGGTCGCACGCTTCGACGTTGAGAATCAATTATTTGAGAAGATTCAGGATTGGCGCGCGAGGTGCTGACATGGATCGGAAGAGCGAAGAGCAGGCAGAAGTACGATTTGCAGCGTATGTAGAGTGTCTTGCGGGCGTGCTCGGGCACGCCGACCGGATTGGCCCTCTGCGCGACTATTGCACCGGCTTGATCCTGCCGGGCGAACGCAAGAGCGTGGAGCCGATGGCGGCGAAGACGGCTCCGTCGCGGACGGCGGCGCAGCACCAGTCGTTGCTGCATTTTGTCGGTGTCGCGGCTTGGTCGGACGATAAGGTGCTGGCCAAGGTCCGCCAGACGGTGCTGCCTTCGATGCAACGTCAGGGGCCGATCGAGGCATGGATCATCGACGACACGGGCTTTCCCAAACACGGGAAGCATTCGGTAGGCGTGCAGGTCCAGTATTGCGGTCAGCTCGGCAAGGAGGCCAATTGTCAGGTGGCCGTGTCGCTGTCGATCGCCAATCACTCCGCCAGCCTGCCGGTGGCCTATCGGCTATATCTGCCGAAGGAGTGGGCCACGGATAAGGTGCGGCGGAAGAAGGCGGGCGTGCCAGGGGACATCCGCTTCAAGACCAAGCCGGAGATCGCGCTCGATCAGATCAGGTGGGCATGTGAGGCCGGCTTGCCTCGCGGGGTCGCCTTGATGGACGCCGCCTATGGCGTGGACTCGCGGCTGCGCACCGGCATGACGGCGCTGGGCGTGAGCTACGTCGTCGGCATTCAGCCGAAGCTCCTGATGTGGCCGCGCGGGACCGAACCGAAGCGGAAAGGTCGGCCGCTGAACAATACGGGACGTCGCGACGAGCCCGATCTGATCTCGGCCAAACGCATTGCACGCGATCTGCCCGACGAAGCCTGGCAAACGATCCCGTGGCGGGAGGGTTCGGCCGAGTGGTTGTCGTCGCGCTTGGCCCGCGTGCGCGTTCGGGTCGGACATAGCCAGCTCAAACCGGAATTGATCTCGGAGGAATGGTTGCTGATCGAGTGGCCTGCCGGCGAAGCCGAGCCGACCAAATATTGGCTGTCGACATTGCCGGCCGACATCGACTTCCGCGAACTCGTCGACTTCGCCAAGCTGCGCTGGCGTATCGAACGCGACTATCTTGAACTCAAGCAGGAAGTCGGGCTTGGGCACTTCGAAGGGCGCGGCTGGCGCGGATTCCATCATCACGCCACGATGTGTATCGCAGCTTATGGATTCCTGGTCTCCGAGAGGGAGACGATTCCCCCCTCAGCACCTCGTCGCCCCGCGCCGCTCCAGAAGTTTGCACTACCCGAGGGTTATCGACCCAGAGGATCCCCCCTTGCGGCCTGAACGCCACATTCCAAACTCGATCGCAACCATGCGCATTCGCCTGATCAATGCGCTCATCAAAACCCTGCCGCGATGTCCATGTTGCGGCAGCAAAGTCGTCGCAACATACAGACGACAAAAATTATGACGCAGTACGATTTGCCCACCCTACAAGACTGAACATGTTTCATCGATCTCGCGACATGATGTGCCCGAGGTTTGCATCTTCGTTTGCCCTCCTCGAAATATGAGGGCGCAGGGAAGACCGGGTGCGTGCCGCACCCGCGGTCCCATGTGCTGTTTGCGCATGGAAAAGAGGTGCACACGGGCATACAGGTTCGGCGGAAGCATCCCGGCCTTCCCTGCGCAATGGCTTTACGGCTTATCTCGTGCTCTTCCCGGAGAACGGCTCTTTTGCCTCCGTCGCCTGCGCGCGTTCACGCAGGCTTGGCGCCAGCACCGCGACGCCGGAACCACACGACTTCACCGTACGCGCCGGGCGTGAGCGTCTATCACGCCTTCTGCGTCCATCGCATCTCACCGCGCGTTCGTGACGTTCGCGAGCGCCCCTCATCTTGCAGCGAGACGAACGGGCTTATGCGACTGATTTGCGTGGATACGAAAGCGGAATATTTTTGCGCTAACGGCTGGACAGGTTTTGGGTGATTTGCCCGTCGTGCCATCGTGTCGCGGGCTGCCGCGAAAGATTGCGCTTGTATCCGAAGCAAATCAGTCCGCAGGGCGCAGGAATTGGAGCCCGCATGAGCGCGAGCGATATGCGGGGATAGCGGTCCCCGGGGTCGCTGCGTTCGGCCGGGCTACGCGTTGCGTCACGAAGCCCTTGCACAAAACAGTGAGCTACAAAACGTTGTGACCAGCATGACCGTTTTCGCGGGATCTGCGCCATTTCCAGCCGGATATGACAGCAGTAGACTCCGACAAAATCACAGACATATCGGGCCAGGAAAAATGAAACTGCGACACTTGTTGTGGAGCGTCGCCGGCGTTGCCGCGCTTCTCGTCATCATCGGCGCGGGCTGGCTATGGTCGCTGCCGCCTGCCGCATCGGTCACGCCGCCGCCCGCGATCACGGAGAACGAACGCGATGCGACGGTCGCGGCGCTGAAGCCACCGAAGCGGCAGCGCCCGTTGATCGCCATCATCGGCATCAACGACGCGACCGAGACCACCGACTATCTGATGCCTTACGGCGTGCTCAAGCGCGCCGATGTCGCCGACGTCGTGACGCTGGCAACCGCGCCTGGTCCGGTGACGCTGTTTCCGACGCTGAAGGTTGAGCCGCAGGCCACCGTCGCGGAGTTTGACGCGCAGCATCCCGACGGCGCCGACTATGTCATCGTTCCCGCCATGACGCGCGACGATGATGCCTCGGCGCAGCAATGGATCAGGAGCCAGGCGAGCAAAGGCGCCATCGTGGTCGGCATCTGCGCCGGCGCCAAGGTGGTCGGCGACGCCGGGCTGCTGCATGGCAAGCGGGCGACCACGCACTGGTATTCCGTCAAGGAATTGCGCGGCAAGCATCCGACGATGCGCTATGTCGAAGACCGGCGGATGGTGGTCGATGATGGCGTGGCGACGACGACCGGCATCTCGGCATCGATGCCGATGTCGCTGACGCTGATCGAGGCCATCGCCGGACGCGACAAGGCACGCGCCATCGGCCGGGAGATCGGCCTGCCCGAGTGGGACGCGCGGCATGAGAGCGATGCGTTCAGGTTCACCCGGCCGTTTGCGTTGACGGCGATCGGCAACACGGCGGCATTCTGGGCGCACGAGAAGCTCGGCATCGAACTCAAGGAAGGCGTCGACGAGGTGTCGCTGGCGCTGGTCGCCGATGCGTGGTCGCGGACCTATCGCTCGCGGACGGTGACGTTTGCACGCGCCGCCGGCGCCGTGCAGAGCCGCAACGGCATTCGTATCCTGCCCGACGAGGTCGCGGCGGACTGGCCGGCGGAGCAGCTATTGCCGGAGGTCGGTGATCGCAAGCCGGCGGAAGCGCTCGATGACGTGCTGCGTAGCATCACGGCCCGCTACGGCGAGCGCACGACGGATTTTGTCGCGATGCAGTTGGAGTATCCGAGGCGTGAAAGCCCGTAGGGTGGGCAAAGCGCAGCGTGCCCACCATCTCGCAACGTGTTCGTCGATGGATGGTGGGCACGTCGCTTCGCTCCTTTGCCCACCCTACGGCACCGACGTTACCGCCACGGCTCGACGATGATCTTGGTGTGAGCTTCCGGATTGGCGAGGTCCGCGAACGCCTTGGCGACGCCGTCGATGCCGACGCTGGCGGTCACCATTGAGGCGGCGTCGACCTGTCCTTCCGCGATCAGGCGCAGCGAATAGGCGAATTCCTCCGGCGTGTAGCCGAGCACGTATTGGACGTTGAGTTCCTTGATGATGCCGAGCATCGGCTCGGAGCGGTCGTTTTCCATGCAGACGCCGACCACGACGATGCGCGCGTCGCGCGGCGCGCCCTCGAACAATTGCTGGATCACGCCGGGGACGCCGACGCATTCGAAGATCAATGCGGGCTTCAGCGCCGGCAGCAAGGCCTGCAGCGGCGGGCGCGCGGCCTTTTCTTCCGGCGACATCTGGGCGTGCTCGGCCCAGGTCGTGTAGGGCTGCGTACGCGCGGGGTCGACGACGACGTCGGCGCCGAGCTTTTCGGCGAGCGCGCGGCGTGCCGGCGAATAATCGGCGGCGACGATCGGATGCAATCCCCGGATCTTCAGCGCCGCGATGACGGCGAGGCCCACCGGGCCGCAGCCGATCACCAGCGGTACCTCGCCGCCCCTGATGTTGGCTTTTGCCACCGCGTGCACACCGACCGCGAGCGGCTCGGTCAGCGCGGCGTGCTCGGCCGCGAGGCCGTTCGGCACTTCGAGCAGCAGGGCCTCGCTGAGCAGCATGCGCTCGGCATAGGCGCCGACATTGTCGTTGGAGTAGCCGATGCCCTGCGGCCCTTCCGCGGTCAGCAGCGCCGGCAGCGAACAGACCTTTGTGCCGGGCTTGAACTTTTTCGTGGCGCCCGGACCATAGCCCAACACCTCGCAGCAGAATTCGTGGCCGAACACGACGTCGCGGGAGATATCCATCGGCTTGCGCCCGGGGAAATGCTTTGCCAGTTCGGCCATGCGGTGGGCGTGCTGGCGCGCGTGCAGGTCGGAACCGCAGATGCCGCAGGCCAGCGATTTCACCAACACCATGCCCGGACCCGGCTTGGGTTCCGGCATCTGATCGACGACGATCTCGCCATTTCTGAAGATTGCAGCGCGCACGAAAGATCCTCCCGGTGATTTTTCATCACCTTAGCGATCATCGATTCCGATTGGAACAGGACCTGCGCTCCGGCGCGTTGCGCGCAACGCGGGCCCAGATCAGGCGTTCGGCGACGGCTCGCCCGGAACGGTCAGCAATTGCGAGCGCCTGACACGCTCGCGATGGGCAGTGTAGAGCCCCGAGGCGACGATGAAGCCGGCGCCGACGACGGTGTAGACGTTGGGGACTTCGCCGAAGATCAGGAAGCCAAGCACGGAAACCCACAGCAACTGCGTGTAGGAAAACGGCGCCAGCACGGACGCGTCGGCATAGCGGAACGCCAGCACCACGATCCACTGCCCCGCCGTGGAGGCGACACCGATGAAGATGCCGAAGGCGATGTCGTGCCAGGTCGGCGTCACCCAGACGAACGGCACCAGCGCCGAGAGGATGCAGACGCCTGCGATCGACGAGTAGGTCATCACCGTGATGGCGCGCTCGGTGCCGCTCATCATCCGCGTCATGATCAGCGTGCAGGCCCAGGCCAGCGCCGAGACCAGCGGAAAGAACGCCGCGGGATGGAACGCACCGGTGCCGGGCCGCAGGATGATGAGGACGCCGATCAGGCCGACGCCGGTCGCGATCCAGCGTCGCAGGCCGACCTTCTCGTTGAGAAACACGATCGACAGCGCAGTGACGAGCAGCGGCGCGACGAAGCCGGTGGCGGAAGCTTCCGCGATCGGCAGGAATTTCAATCCGGAAATGAAGAACAGCGACGAGGCCAGCACCGTCACGCCACGCATCAGTTGCAGGCCGAGCCGGTTGGTCTGCAATGCGAACAGCGGCGAGCCCGGCATCATCGCCGGCATCATGATCAGCGCGAACACCACAAAGCGGATCCAAGCGATCTCGATCGACGGCAGCGTCGCGGACAGATATTTCGCCGTCACGTCGGAGATGCCCAGAAACACCGTCGACGCCAGGATCAGCGCGATGCCCTTGAACGGCCGATCGGCGCGCGCAGGCGCTTTGCGAACGGCAGACTTCTTTTCGGGCAAAGGTATGGGAGCGCTGTCCAGCCTTGCAGCTGCGGCGGGGGGCGGTGTCACGGCAATCTCAAGGCGGTAGTGGTCGATTCGGGCGAGGTTGTAAAAAACACCAATTCGCCAGATGCGACTAGGTCCGAAAACAGGATGCGGATATGCGCTGAGGGGGCAATTGCAACGGTTTGTTAAGGAGCGTGTTCCCTACAGCATCGGCAGCCCGCGCGGCTTTGGCCCGCGCGGAAACGCCTTGTCGAGCGCGGCGATTTCGGTGGCATCGAGCGTCAGATTGCCGGCAGCGGCGTTGTCAGCGGCGTGCTCCGCGCTCGATGCTTTCGGTATGGCCAGCACCGATGGCGCGCGGGTGAGAAACGCCAGCGCGACCTGGCGCGGCGTCGCCTTGTGCGCCTGCGCGATTCCCTGCAGCACCTCGCCACCCTTGCTGCGCGCGGACGGAAAATCGTCGTGCCCGAACGGCGAATAGGCGACGACGGCGACGCCGTGTTGTTCGCACCATGGGATCACCGCGTGCTCGATGGCACGCTC
>DATAHD010000021.1:0-2629 GCA_036263395.1 Rhizomicrobium sp.
CTGTGAACGCTGACGTGTGACCGCGAGCGCGAGGCCGGTGGTGAGCGCGACGGCGAAGAGCGAGGAGCCGCCGTAGGAGATGAACGGTAGGGTCATACCTTTGGCGGGCAACAGGCTGACGGCAACGCCCATGTTGATGAACGCCTGCAGCGCGAGAACGGTGGCGAGACCGGCGCCGGCAAGCTGCGCAAACGGCTCACGCGCCTGCGCCGAACGGAGCAGCAGGCGGACGGTAAGGACGGCGAACAGCAACGCGATGAGGGCGCAGAGCGCGAAGCCGAACTCTTCGCCGGCAACAGCGAAGATGAAGTCGGAGTTCACCTGCGGGATCGCGTATTTCACGGTGCCCGCGCCAGGACCTGCGCCGGTGAGGCCACCGTGTGCGAACGCTTTCAGTGCGAGGCCGGTCTGGTAGCCCTTGTCCTTCGCATCGGTCTGGAAGAACTGCTCGATGCGGTGATGCACGTGCGGCAGAAGCAGATAAGCGAGATAGGCGAGCACCGTGCTGGCGCCCGCGAGAATACCCATGCCGGCGAGCGGCAGGCCGGCGAAGAACAGCAGCGCGCCCCACAGCGCGATGAGCAGCGCGGTCTGACCGACGTCGGGCTCCTTCACGAGGAAGAAAAGTGCGGGGGCGAGCAGCGCGAACGTCACCGCCGGTTTCGGCAGCACGACACCGCCAAGGCGGATCTGCTCGCGGTCGGCAAGGATCGCGGCGCCGAACAGCGCGAAGGACGGCTTGAGGAATTCCGACGGCTGAAACGTCATGAAGCCGAGGTTGATCCAGCGCTTGGCGCCGAGGGCCTCCTCACCCACAACCATCACCAGCGCGGTGCAGATGGTGGCAACGGCAAACAGCGTCGCGCCGCCGAGCTTGATGGTGCGTAGCGGCAGGATGGAAACGCCGATCATGATCGCGGTCGCAACACCGGCGAAGGCAATCTGCTTGGCGGCGAAGAGGAAGTTGCCTTCCGAATTGGCGCCCGCGGTGACCGCCGGACTGGCGGCGAACGACAGCATCAGCCCTATCGCGATGAGCGACAGGATCGCGACCAGCGCAACGCGGTCGACGGTCCACCACCACTGCGTGAAGAAATTGCGGTCGGCGCGTGAGCTCACGAGGCTTCCTTCACAAGCTGGGCGGAAATACGGGCGACGAGATCGCGGAACGCGTCGCCGCGAGCTTCGAAATCGCTGAACTGATCGAATGAGGCGCAGGCCGGCGACAGCAGCACGACGGGGCTGGCATGGCCCGATTGCGCGGCATCGGCGGTGGCGTTGGCGACCGCGACGTCGAGCGTGCGGGCGATTTCATACGGCGCCTTGCCGTCGAGGGTTTTGGCGAACGTCTCGGCAGCGTCGCCGATGAGATAAGCTTTGCGGATGCGGCCGAAATGCGGGGCGAGCGGCTCGATGCCGCCCTCTTTCGCTTTGCCGCCGGCAATCCAGTAGATATCCGGGAAGCAGACAAGCGCGCGTTCGGCAGCATCGGCGTTGGTGGCCTTGCTGTCGTTGACGAACCGCACCTTGCCGATGCGGCCGACGTCTTCGATGCGATGCGCGAGACCGGGGAAGTTCGCGATGGCCGACGCGACGGTGCGCATGTCTTTCGCGTAGGGCTTCGTCGCGGCATAAGCGAGCGCTGCGTTCTGCCAGTTGTGCGCGCCGGGCAGATGCGCGGCGTCGGTGAGATCCATCACCTTGGTCGCGCGACCGGCGATCGCGTCGTAAAGCACGCCGTCGACCACGAAGACACCACGGCCGAGCACCTTGCCGACGCTGACTGGCACCGCCGGTGCGCCGCCGTTGGAGGCCATGCGGGTGTAGATCGCGGCGGTGTGTTCGTCATCGACACCGATGACGGCGGTGCCGTTCTTTGCGGTGCCTTTCACCATGCGCGCCTTCACGGCGGCGTAGTTCTCGAGCGTGCCGTGACGATCGATGTGATCCGGCGTGATGTTGGAGAGGACACCGACATCGGGCACGAGGCCGGGCGAGAGATCGACCTGATAGGACGAGATCTCGAGCACGTAGATCGTCTTCGGCGTCGGCGGATTCAGCTCCAGCACCGACTTGCCGATATTGCCGCCGACTTCGGCGTTGAAACCGCTGGCGCTGAGGATGTGGCCAATCAGCGCCGTGGTGGTCGACTTGCCGTTGGTGCCGGTGATCGCGATGAACGGCGCCTGCGGCGCGACCTTGCGCCGCTCACGGCAGAACAGCTCGATGTCGCCGATCACCGGGACCGCGGCATTGCGCGCGAGCCCCACGACCCAATGCGGCGCCGGATGCGTCAGCGGCACGCCGGGCGCGAGCACCAGCGCCGCAATGCCGCTCCAGTCGATGTGGCGCAGGTCGGCCACCGTGACGCCGGCTTCCTTGGCCTTCGAGGCGCTCGCCTCGGTGTCGTCGAACGCCACCACCTCGGCGCCGCCGGCGAGCAGCGCGCGCGCCGCCGCAAGTCCGGAGCCGCCCAGCCCAAACAGCGCAACCTTCCGGCCGGCGAATGTCGTGATTGGAATCATCGCAGCTTCAGCGTCGACAGCCCGGCGAGCGCGAGCACGATCGAGATGATCCAGAAGCGGATCACGATCTGCGGCTCGGTCCAGCCCTTCTTCTCGAAGTGATG
>DATAHD010000022.1:0-2846 GCA_036263395.1 Rhizomicrobium sp.
TATTGCAGGCAGCCGAGGAAGAGGGCGAGCGAGGCGACGTGCAGCCAGTCGATCCGCTTCAGCATGCCGAGATTGGGCTCGTCGACCTTGCCGAGCAGCGGCAGCGCGATGGCGATGAAGGCGCCGGGCACGATGTTGATGAAGAACAGCCAGTGCCACGACAGCGAGTCCGTGATCCAGCCGCCGATGGTGGGGCCGAGTGTCGGGGCGAGGGTTGAGACCATGCCGAGCGTTGCGGGAATAAGGGCGCGCTGTTTGCCGGTGAAGAGGGTGAAGCCGGTGGCGAACACCGTCGGCACCATGGCGCCGCCGACGAAACCCTGCACCGCGCGGAACAGGGTCATCGAGCCGATCGACCACGCCATGCCGCACATCAGTGAGGAGATGGTGAAGAGTACGGCGGAAGCGGTGAACAGCCAGCGGGTGGAAAGGGCCTGCGAGAGATAGGCGGCGAGGGGGATCATGACGATCTCTGCCATCAGATACGCCGTCTGGACCCAGGCGATCTCGTCCGGGCCAGCGGAAAGGCCGGACTGGATGGAGTTCAGCGAGGCGGCGACGATCTGGGTGTCGAGCAGGGCCATGAACTGGCCGAACGCCATGATCGCGAAGATCGTGAGCTTGCGGCCGTTGGAATAGTCCGTCGGCTGGACCGCCCGGGCGGCGGCCATACGGCTCAGTTTCGGGGCGCCGCCCGGCTGGTCGAGGCCTTCCGCACTCATCTCACCGCCTCATTCATCCTGGCCCTATTCATATTGCTTGGCCCCTTGAACCGTAATATGATGACTATCATATAAACCGAAAGCGCCCGAGGGCAAGATGCGGTACACGGACACGCACAAAGAAGAGACCCACCAGAAGGTGCTGAAGGCGGCCTCCCGCCTGCTGCGCGAGAAGGGGCCTGACCGGCTGACCGTGCCGGAGGTGATGGCGTCGGCCGGGCTGACGCATGGCGGTTTCTACGCGCACTTCAAATCCAAGGACGACCTGATCGCGGAGACGATCGACAGCATCTTCGCGTTCTCGCGGGTGCGGGCCGGTAAGATGCTGGACGGGATGCCTGCCGCGCACGCGCTGGCGACGTTCATCGACTTCTATGTCTCCGCCGATCATCGCGATCACCCGACGCGCGGCTGCCCGCTGGTGATGCTGTCGTCCGATATGCCGCGGCAGTCGAAGAAGGTGCGCACGGCATTCGATGCCGGGGCGCAGTCTTTGAAGGCGATGCTGCGGCGTTATATCGGCGAGCTTGGCCTGGCAGAGCCGGATGCGTTGGCCGCCACCGTTCTCTCCGCCATGGCCGGTGCGGTGGCGCTGGCACGCGCGGTCACCGACAAGGCGCTCTCCGACGATCTCCTCATTTCCGCGCGCGCCAACATCAAGGCGCGGCTCGGCATCACCGACATGGTTCTCTCGCAAAAGGCACAAGCATGAGTGACGTTCTGGAAAAGCCGAAAGACACGACCGCGCTGCGCGATCTGGCCGGTATCGATCAGCTGCGCGCGGTATTCGCAGGCAAGACCGCGTGGAAGGGCATCGGCGCGACGCTGGATTTCAAAGCGGTGCAGATCGAGGAAGGCTTCGTGGTGTTCGAAGGCCAACCGACGGAGGCCGTCTACAACCCGATCGGCACGGTGCATGGCGGCTATGCTGCGACCTTGCTGGATAGCGCGGTCGGCTGCGCGGTGCACTCGATGCTGAAGCCGGGGCAGGGCTACACGACGATGGAGCTGAAGGTCGCCTATCACCGCGCGATGACGACGGAGAGCGGGCCGGTGCGCGCAGAAGGCCGCGTGACTTCGCTCGGCCGCCGCGCCGCGTTCGCGGAAGGCAAGCTGTTCGATGCGAAGGGACGGTTGTGCGCCAGCGCGACGTCCACGCTGCTGGTGTTCAGCGCAGAAAAAGCTGCGGCGTAGGTGGGCGACATGACGACGACATTCGATTCAAAGGAACTGGCGGCGCCTCCGTCGCGATTTGCGCGGCTGCGTGCGGCGCCGCGGCGGGCGTTTATCGTCGGCGGTGCAGCTTTGGTGCTGGCGCTGGCCGGCGCGTGGTGGATCGCGCTGCCGGCGTCGTCAGTTTCGACCGATGATGCGTATCTGAAAGCGGACTCGACCTTGATCGCGCCGAAGGTGCATGGGCTGATCGCGCAGATACTGGTGCGCGACAACCAGCATGTGAAAGCCGGGCAGGCGCTGATCCGGATCGATGACGACGACTATCAACAGGCGGTGCAGGCGGCAGTGGCCGATGTGCAGGCGGCGGATGCCGCGCTGGCGCAGCAGGTGTCGCAAGCCGGTCTCGCCGCGGCGAACATGCGCGCGGCCGGTGCCGATATCCGCGCCGCCGATGCGCAGAATGTGCGGGCGGCGGCGGACCGCAGCCGCTTCGACCAGTTGGTCGCGACGGGCGATGTTTCGCGCCGTCAGGCCGAAGAGATGCGCGCGACCGCCGCGAGCGCTAGTGCCGATGCCGAGAAAAGCCGCGCCGCGTTTGCCGCGAGCCAGCAGCAGCTGGCGGTGGTGACGCAGACACGCGGGCAGCTGCGGGCGCAGCTCGCGAAGGCGAAAGCCGCACTGCGTCTGGCGCAGCAGAATCTCGAGCACACCGTCGTGCGCGCACCGGTGGATGGCGTGATCGGCGACCGGCAGGCGCAGATTGGCGAGTACGTGCAGCCGGGCACGCAGCTGATGACCATCGTGCCGATGAACACTCTCTATGTCGTCGCGAACTTCAAGGAGACGCAGACGACGCGGATGCTGGCGGGACAAAAGGTGCGCGTGAACATCGACGCGCTACCGGGGCATGATTTCACCGGCGAAGTGGAAAGCTTCGCGCCGGGTTCG
>DATAHD010000023.1:0-2242 GCA_036263395.1 Rhizomicrobium sp.
CCGGGCCGTTTGTTACGTTCTCCCGGCTTCCACCTTGAAATTTCCCGCCACGCGCTCGGAGATCAAGGTCTTGCCCGTTCACCTCTCAATGGCCCGCGTGCCCAACGGAATCGTCACCCTGAAGACCCGCGCACTCACCCCCGTTGCACAGCTTTTCATCGACTGCGCCCACGAGGTCGCAGAGACTCCGCCAAAGCAAAAGTGAGTAACGCCGAGTCGGGTTATGGCTCGCGTCATTTTCGTGGCGACGCAGCAATTCGGTCGCTTTCGGAGCTAAACGGACATCCAACGAGTCGCGCTTACGGAACCGGATTTAATAGTACGCGCCCTAGTCTTACTGCATCATAAAATCCTCTGTCGCGAGTGTCTTGCCATTTGTGCTGAGCAGCAAGGGCATCGCGGCAGAGTCCTGACCAAGGCGGCAATCAGGCGGCGGCGCATGGTTGCGATTGAGTTGGGGATGTGACGCTCGGGCCGCAGCGGCGGAGCCGCGGGGTCGGTAACCATCGGATAGCACAGCCGCCGGGATGAACCTGGCGGCACGCGGTCCACAGGGGGGAATCGTCTCCCGCTCGGAGATCAGGAAGCCGTAGGCTGCGATGCACAGCGTGGCGTGGTGATGAAAGCCGCGCCAGCCGCGCCCCTCGAACTGCCCCAGTCCAACCTCCTGCTTGAGCTCCTGATAGTCGCGCTCGATGCGCCAGCGTAGCTTCGCGAGATCGACCAGGCGATCGAAGGCGATGTCGTTAGGCAGCGTCGAGAGCCAGTATTTGGTCGGCTCGGCCTCGCCCTTCGGCCACTCGATCAGCAGCCACTCTTGCGGTCGCGGATCGGCGCGCTGATCATCGCGATGGGCGACGCGAATGCGCAGACGCGCAAAGCGCGAGGCGAGCGGCTCGGCTGAACCCTCGCGCCATTCGATCCTGCGCCAGGCGCGCTTGGAGAGGCCAAGCGCAAGCTCTTTGACCGAAACCGGCTGGTGTCTGGCATCGCGACGCAGCCGCGTCGTTGG
This sequence comes from Rhizomicrobium sp., assembly GCA_036263395.1. Lineage (GTDB taxonomy): Bacteria > Pseudomonadota > Alphaproteobacteria > Micropepsales > Micropepsaceae > Rhizomicrobium. Next base: position 1,013 of record DATAHD010000023.1, read on the forward strand.
CCGTCCACGGCCCGACCACCGCTTTGGCGGCAGCGGTGCCGTGCCAGGCAGCCACACCGTGGTCGTCGACAGAATGCCAGCCACATAGGTCAGGTCCAGCGCCGTGATGTCGGCGCGCAACTCGCTGTTATTGCCATAGCCGGCATCGAGCAGAACCACCCCGCGCGGCAGGCCGGCCGCGCAGGCCCAGCGCAGTTGCTCAAGCGCAATCTCCGGCTTGGTCGCAAACTCAATCTGCTCCGGCACATGTGCCTTGCGCCGCCGCGCGCGGTCGGCCGCCCACTCGGCCGGCAGATAGAGCCGCCAAGCCACCGGCAGGCTCGCATGCCGATTGGCCAGCGAGAGCGACACCGCCACCTGACAATTGTCCTGCTTGCCGAGCTGACCACAGTACTGACGCGCCACCCCGACCGAGTGCCGCCCCTGCTTGGGAAAACCGGTATCGTCGATGATCCAGGCCTCGACCGACCCCTGCCGCTCGATCGCCGGCAACACCATCTCGCGCACCTTGCCCAAAACCCGCTCGTCCGACCAGCCGCCCTCACCGACAAAATGCAACAGCGATTGGTGCTGTGCCGCGGTGCGCGCCGGCGCCGTCACCGCCGCCATCGGCTCCACGCTCTTGCGTTCGCACGGCAGCATTAGCCCCGTGCAATAGTCGCGCAGCGGACCGACCCGATCCTTGTGGCCGATCACGGTCGCAAGACCTTCGACATAGGCCGCAAACCGCGATTCACTCCCAACGGCGCCGACGAGAACCATCTCAGCCCCCTCATGCTGATATCGGACCTCGGCAAATAACTGATTCTCAAAAGCGGCCGCCGCGACTTTGTGACTCAGTCAAAGTAAGGCGACTTTCCGAGCTTTTCGGCGAGGGCCAGAGCTTGCTGGATCTGGCGAGGCGGAACACGGGCGTGGGTGGGCTAACGTTGGTCGACCGGCCCAGGCTTCAGCAGCGGTCCCAGGCCCTGCGGACAACTATGGGGCGGTTGCCGCTCGGCTCTTGACCCTGACCGATCATCCAGGTCTCGATCTGATCATCGTCTTCAACCACGTTGGCGATGGGGCCGACGCGTCCCCATCGGGGCTGCTGATGGAAATAGCGCGCTTTCATGACAGGGCTCCGAATGGGCACCAACGCGGTCCGGCCGACGCCGGTTCCGCAATTGGGGGAGGGAACCCTTATGTTCGATCGTACGTTCTCCCGCGGGTGCGACCCGTTTTATATTG
>DATAHD010000024.1:0-12222 GCA_036263395.1 Rhizomicrobium sp.
CACCTCCCCCATCGTGGGGAGGTCGCTCTGTTTCGCGTCAGCGAAGCAGAGCGGGTGGGGGCGGCCGCAATGAACCCACCAAGAGGCAAGTACGCGGAGAGAGCCCCCACCCGACGTGCTTCGCACGTCGACCTCCCCACGTTGGCGGAGGTGAAAGTAAAGGCCTCGCTGCGCTCCACTTCATCCGTGATGACAACCGATGTATGTCATTCAAGCGCCCATCTCCGGTTGACACATCGCACCGCGCGCCCCACCTCCCTACCAGCACGGACAGAGGATGGGGCTGGCCATGAGCATGAGCGATACCGTTGCGTCACCGTTTCTCGTCGGCACCCAGGCGCCGCCGGAGAAGATGCCCTCGCTGCTCAGCCGCGTTCTGCATCGCACCGAAAACGAATTCGAACAGATCCCGCGCGAAGCGTTCGAGAAGCCGATCTGGGAATGGAAGAGCATCTTCGGCCATCAGTTCGTGATCAGCGATCCGGTGGGGGTGAAGCGCGTCCTGCTCGACAACGTCGCGAACTATCCCAAGACCGAGATGGAAACGAAGATGCTCGGCGCCATCGTCGGCGAGGGGCTCCTCGTCAGCCAGGGCGACAAATGGAAATCGCATCGCCGCCTGATGGCGCCCAGTTTCGATTTCAAATCCATCGTCGCCTACTCGCCCGCCTTCGTCTCCGCGGCGGAGAATCTCGCCAACGCCTGGCACAACAAGGGCAGCGGCACGGTGATCGATGTGCATCAGGAGATGACGCATCTGTCGCTCAAGGTGATTTCCGAAACGATGTTCTCCGCCGACGGCGAAGAGCTGGGCCAGCTCGTCGACAATTCGCTCGGCAAGATGACCGATGCGCTCGACTTCGGCGTGCTCGACATCCTGCCGCTGATCGGCCCGCCGCGCATGAAGAAGAAGATGGATCGCATCCACGCCAACTTCCTGACGATGGACGAGACGATGCAGAAGCTGATCCGCGCCCGCGGTGCCGCGCCGGCCGGTGCGCCGCGCGACCTGCTCGACCGTCTCATCGCCGCGCGCGACGCCGAAACCGGTGTCAGCCTCACCAACGACGAAGTGCGCGACGAGATCGTCATCATCTTCCTCGCCGGGCACGACACGACGTCGCTTGCGCTGACCTACACCTGGTACCTGCTCTCGCAGCATCCGCATGTCGAGGCCAGGCTGCACGAAGAGCTGGAACGCGTGCTCGGCGGCCGCAATCCGGTGCACGACGATCTCGTCAACCTGCCCTACACAAAAATGGTGATCGAGGAGTCGATGCGGCTCTATCCGCCGGCGCCCGGTCTCTCCAACCGCGCCGTGCTGGAAGACGACGAAGTCTGCGGCGTAAGGATTCCCAAAGGCGCGACCGTCGCGGTGATCCCATGGGTGGTGCAGCGTCACCGTCTGCTCTGGGACAATCCGGAAAAATTCGATCCGGAGCGCTTCTCACCCGAACGTAGCGCCGGCCGTCATCGCTTCGCCTACATCCCGTTCGGCGGCGGCCCGCGCGTCTGCATCGGCATGGCGCTCGCAATGACCGAAGCACAGTTGATGCTCGCTACGCTCGCGCAGCGCTACCGCATGAAATTGGTGCCCGATCAGAACATCGTGCTGCAGCATCGCATCACGATGCGTCCGAAGAATGGGATTCAGATGATGCTGGAGGCGCGCTAGTAACGCGGCGCGAACGGCGCCAGCGGCCCGACGATCGAGAGCACATCCCACAGCGGGTTGCTGCCCACGCGCACGATGTCGCCCGGCATGATCTGGATATTGTCGCCCGACGCGACCTTGATCTCATCCGAAGTGCCGTTCTTGCGCAGATAGACATGCGCCTCCGCCGCCTTCTGGGTATAGCCCCCAGCCAGCGCAATCGCGTTCAAAACATTCATGCCGTTGACGTACGCATATTCGCCCGGCTTGTTCACTTCGCCGATGATGTAGAACGGACGATAGACCGTGATCTCGACATTGACGCGCGGCGCCAGCAGATAGCCTTGCGCATAAGCCTGCGTGATCGCGCCTTCAAGCGTCTGCGAATTCAAACCGGCCGCGCGGATTTGCCCGATCATCGGCAAGCGCAGGAATCCGGTGCTGTCGACCTGAAACTCGCCGGACAGATCGTCTTCGCCATAAACCGTGACGCGAACCTTGTCGCCGGTTCCAAGCCGATAATCGCCAACCGAATTGCCACCGCCAAACGGCGACTGCGGCCGAACCGAAGCCATCCGCATCGGCGGCGGATCATCTCGCATCGGCTCCGCTTGCGGTGGCGGCGCGATGCGCTGCTGCGGCACAACTTGCTGCTGCGGACGCGCAATCGGCTGCGCGTCGGACATGTCCTGCGGATCGTAATCCGACGCGGCGCTTCGCGTCGGCGCCTGCTGCTGCATCGGCTGCTGCTGCGGCGGCAACGATTGCTGTTGCTGCAACGGCGCCGGATTCTGTGCGGCTTGCTGCTGCGGCGCCGGAACAGGAGCCGGCGGAATCGGTGCCGGCGGTTGCGGCTGGGCATCGCCATATGGCGACCAGCTCTTGTTCATCGTCGCGTATTTCGGCTGATTGTCCGCGCGCGCAACAGCGCCCGCAACAAGAGCGAACAACACGGCAAGCGCAATGCGGCCAGTCCACGACATGCCCGCACTCTAAACCGGAAGAAGTTTAGAAACGCTGGTTACTCTTTATTTTGGTCAATGAACCGTTAAGCCGGAACGGCTGCGAGTGCGTCTCTCACCGCCGCGCTGAGTGTCTCAAAATCGTACGGTTTGCGCAGGATGGGAAAGCGCGTTTCCGCCCGATTGGCCGCGCTGCTGTAACCGGTCGCCAGCAGGAGTGCGATGTGTGGGTAAAGCGCGCGGATCTCCTGCGCCATCGCAAGTCCGTCGCTGTCGCCCGGCATCACGATATCGCTGAACACCAGACGAATGTCGTCGCGCTCCTTGAGCAGGGCCATCGCCGCCGACGGCTGATCGGCGAGCAGAACTTCGTAACCCATTTCCGCCAGCAGCATCGAACTCACTTCCGCCACCTGCGCGTTGTCCTCCACCAGAAGAACAGTGCCTTTGTCCTTCGGCAGCCGCTTCGCCTCTTTGGGCTCGGCCTTCGGCGTCGCGCCCTTGCGCGCCCGCGGCAGATACATCGTCACCTGCGTGCCCTTACCAACCTCACTGGTGATCGCCAGATCGCCACCCGACTGCCGCGCAAACCCGAACACCTGCGACAAACCAAGTCCGGTGCCTTTGCCCATCTCCTTGGTGGTGAAGAACGGCTCGATGATCTTGGGCAGCGTCTCCGCATCGATGCCAACGCCGGTATCGCTCAGGGTGACGGCCACGAAGTCGCCGGTAAGCGACGCCGGTCCGCTGCCCTCCAGCGAGACGTTGTGCGCCGTCAACGACAGCGATCCGCCGTTCGGCATCGCATCGCGCGCATTCACCGCGATGTTCACCAGCGCCAGCTCAAGTTCGGCCTCATCGACGTTGACCGGCCAGACATCGCCGGGAATCTCCGCCGACATACTGACCGCGCCGCCGATGGCGCTGGCAAGCAGATCGCGCAGCGCGCTGACTCGTTCGTCCAGGTTGACCGCCACCGGATTGAGCCGCTGCCGGCGTGCAAAGGTCAGCAGCTGCCGCGTCAGGTTCGCCCCGCTCTTCGCCGCCATCTCGATCGCGTCGATGGAGCGGATGTCCTTCGGGTTGCTCGCCCGCTTGCGCATCATCTGCGCCTGCCCGCTCACGATCATCAGCAGGTTGTTGAAGTCGTGCGCCACGCCGCCGGTCAGCTGACCAAGCGCTTCCATCTTCTGGGACTGCGCCAGCTGTTCCTGCGCCCGTTCCAGCCGGATCTGTGCTTCGCGCCGCTCGGTCATGTCGCGGGTGATCTTGGCAAAGCCGATCAGCCTGCCTTCCTCGTCCCGCACCGCGTCGATCACCGCAAGTGCCCAAAACCGCGAGCCGTCCTTGCGCACGCGCCAGCCTTCGCTCTCGAAGCGGCCGGTCTCGAACGCGCCCTTGAGCGCGATGTTCGGCACATTCGCGGTGCGATCTTCGGGCGTGAAGAAGTTGGCGAAGTTGCTGCCGATGATCTCCGCCGGTCGATAACCCTTGATGCGCTCCGCCCCAGCGTTCCAGCTCACCACCGTTCCGGTGGGATCGAGCATGTAGATCGCATAGTCCGTGACGCTCTGCACCAGCAGGCGGAAATGCCGCTCACTGTCCCGCAACTGCGCCAGCGCCGCCTCGGTGCGCGCCTCGCGTTGTGTGGCATTGGTGGTCAGCGCCACATTCTCGCGGCGCAGAGCGTCTTCACTGGCCCGCAGCTTGTCTTCCACCTCTTTGCGCCGTGCGATCTCACGCTGCGCCGAGCGATAGAGCCGCGCATTGTCGATCGCCGTCGCGGCGTAAGGCGCAATGCCGGAGACCAGAAACTCATGCTCCGCGGTGAACCGGCCAGGCTCCGGATGCCCGAAGAACAGCCCGCCGATCACCTCGCCCGAGCGCGACGTCACCGGCACCGCAAGATAGCTGCGCACCGGCAGATGCCCTTTCGGCTGTCCGTAGTGCGGGCCGCTGTGGCCGTAGCGGCTGTCCTTCTGGATATCGTCGGAGCGGACGATGCCCTCACCCGCAAAGGTCGGCGCGAACACCTTGGTATTGCGCGGCATAGGAAACGCCGCGAACGCTTCCTTCGGCACGCCGGACAGCGCGTAGAGCATGTAGCTCTCACCGCTGTCGTTGATCACGTTGTAGAAGAACGCCCCGAACGCCGCGCCGGTCAGGTCGGTCGCCGCATCGGTCACGATCTGCACGGCACGCTCAAGATCAAGCTCGGCCGCGATCTCGCGCCCGACCTTCACCAAAGTGTGCAATGCTCTGGCGTCCTTGTCGGCCGCTCTCTCGCTGTCGTGCACGATGGTCAATCCGGCCCCGCCCGGTCGCAACCTGCCTCGACGCACAACGCACGGCCCGGGCCAAAGTTCCCGTACGGTGAATTCCCGTTAAACAAGCCGGCTCTGCTGTACCGCGGCGGCAACGAACGACGAGAAAAGCGGATGCGGGTCGAACGGGCGCGACTTCAACTCCGGGTGGAATTGCACGCCGATGAACCACGGATGATCCGGAATCTCCATGATCTCGGGCAGCTTCCCGTCGGGAGACCAGCCGGAGACGATCATGTTGTGCTCCGCCAACTGGCGCGTGTAGCCGACATTCACCTCGTAACGGTGGCGATGGCGCTCGCTGATATTGGTCGCGCCATAGACCTCGGCAACGCGACTGCCCGGCGTCAGCACGGCCGGATAGGCACCAAGACGCATTGTGCCGCCCATATCGCCATCGGAGACACGCGTCTCTACGACATTGCCCTTGGTCCATTCCGTCATCAGGCCGATGACCGGATGGCGCGGACTGCCATTCTCTGTCGTGCCGGCGCCTTCAAGGCCGGCTAGATCGCGAGCCGCCTCGATCACCGCCATGTGCAGGCCGTAGCAGATACCGAAGAACGGGACCTTGCGCTCGCGGGCGAACTTCACCGCGTGAATCTTGCCCTCGGTACCGCGCTCGCCGAAGCCGCCCGGCACCAGAATGCCGTTGACGTTCTCCAGGAACGACGCCGCGTCGTCGCGCTCGAATATCTCGCTGTCGATCCAGTCCATGTGGACCTTCACGTTGTTGGCGAGACCGCCATGCACCAGGGCCTCAGAGAGCGACTTGTAGCTGTCCTTCACCTGCATGTACTTGCCAACGACGGCGATGCGCACCTCGCCTTCCGGGTTCTTCACGCGGTTGACGACCCAGTCCCAACGGCTGAGATCGGGCTCCGGCGCGTCGATGCCGAACACCTTCAGCATCTGCGTATCAAGACCGGCTTTGTGATAGGCCATCGGCGCGCGATAGATCGTGTCGAGATCGAGCGCAGGGATGACGCGTTCGGCCGGCACGTTACAGAACTGGCCGATCTTGCGGAGTTCATCATCCGGAATCGGATGCGACGCACGGCACAGCAGAATGTCGGGCTGGATGCCGATGGCACGCAGCTCTTTAACGGAGTGCTGCGTCGGCTTGGTCTTCAACTCACCCGCCGCCTCGATGTAGGGCACGAGCGTCAGGTGCATGAAGGCCGACTGACCGCGCGGCAGATCATTGTGAAGCTGGCGGATCGCCTCGAAGAACGGCAGGGCCTCGATGTCGCCAACCGTGCCGCCGATTTCGACAAGCAGGAAGTCCAAATCTTCCGTGCCGGTCATCACGAACTCTTTGATCATGTCCGTGACGTGCGGAATCACCTGCACAGTGCGGCCGAGATAACCGCCCTTGCGCTCCCGCTCAATCACCTGGCTGTAGATGCGCCCGGACGTGACGTTGTCGGACTTCGACGCCGACACCGCCGTGAAGCGCTCATAGTGGCCAAGATCAAGGTCCGTCTCCGCACCATCGTCGGTGACGAAGACTTCGCCGTGCTGATGCGGCGACATGGTCCCAGGATCCACGTTGAGATAGGGATCGAGCTTCCGCAAACGAACTTTGTACCCGCGAGCCTGCAAGAGGGCTCCGAGTGCGGCGGACGCCAGACCTTTTCCCAAGGAAGAGACCACGCCGCCGGTGATGAAGATTAACCGCGCCATGGAAGGCCAAAATGTCGAAACAGCTACGCGCACTCAAGCGGAAAGATTCATGTGCGCGAATTCGTCAACCTGATTTCGCAAAGTGTCTGGCAAACGCGTTGAATCGAAATACGAATCCGATTTCACGAACGCCGCGCACGATTCATGCGCGTACCTTTCGCACGCGTGTTCGCAACGACGCGTGCGTCGCTTTCTGAAAGCGATTCGGATGAACGCCTATTGCGGCTTCGGAACCGACGGCAGAGTCGGTACGGGCTGCTCCGCCGGCGCGGGGGCCGGTACGGCGCGGCTGGCCGGGGCCGCCGGTGCCGACAGGATCGACGTCGGCGCGCGACCGTGGAGCGCCAGGAGGGTCAGCGCCATGCTGACGATGAAGAACAGGGCCGCCAGAATAGCCGTCGTCCGGGTAAGGGTATCAGCGGCACCGCGCGGGCTGAACAGGCCGCCAAGGCCCGAGCCGCCACCGCCCATGCCAAGCGCCCCGCCCTCAGACCGCTGCAGCAGCACCACGACAATGAGTGCGGCCGAGATAAAGACCTGAAAAACGAGAAGGACGACCTGAAGACCCTGCATCGGAAAGCTCCTGAACGGGGCGGGGTCATAAACGAAAGGGCGGCCTAGGGGAAGGCCGCCAAACTCAGGCGGTTAGGACGCCATCGCCGGTTCGGCCCGGGCCAGGATAATGGCCACGGTCGCATCGATCTGGGTCAGATGCTCCTGCGTCGATTTTTCAGGCGAGAACAGCTGGTTCAGGCTCAGAGCGGCATGGCCGAGCAGATGCATCGAAGCATTGCGGTCGACACCCATTTCGATGCCTTCCACCGCCGCAAGGATCGACTGGCACCACTCCCCGGCGTGCTCGATCTGCAGTTCCTGACAGCGGGTCTCAATCGATGCGGCCAGATGACGGAGCTTCTGGACGTCGGAGTTGGTCAGGGCATGCGCCGGCAGCTGCGCCTGAATCAGACGCCAAAGGATGCAAACCTGGAAAGAATCCCGCCGCAGCTTTTCCGAATGCAGGATGTCGCAAGCGACCTTCAACTCGGCATCCAGGCGCTGCGCGACCTGCTCCGGGCTCATCCGGTCGCGCGCCTTCATCTTCAGCGAGTTCGGCGGTTCGAACAGATCGACATCGGATGGCCGGTTGCCATCTTTCCGGCGATCGGGGCCGACATAGTCGGTCGTGATGACGAATCCCTTGCGGCGTTCGATATGGCTTTTGATGCGCGTGCCCAGCGTCGCGGTTGAGAACGGTCGCAAGACCAGATCGTCGGCCCCTGAATTGATCACCCGGCCGACCAGACCATTGGTGTTGTCCCACGCCGTCACGATCACGACGATGAAGGGGTTGTGACCAGCCGCACCGGTCCGCAGGTGCTGGATCGCATCGCACACATCGCGGTCGGGCTGCGCTTCCACCAAGGCGAGATCCGGCGGCCGCTTCCGGACGAGATTCCAGAACGCATCCAGCGTGCCGACTGCCTCGATCTGACGAAAGCCGAGAGCATAAAGCGTCGTCCTGGTCGCGTTCCGGTTCATCGGAACGGGGTCGTAAATCAGTGTTTCTGCTGTCTCAAAATACAGCCGTGACATTCCCAACGAGCCACCACTTACGCCCGTTAAGAAATGCCATAGCACCCGTTAATGTTCGGTACTGAAATTATCTAAGACTTTGAGGTAACGGCGCAAATAATACCGATAAAATCGTTCGCTTTCAGACTGGCGCCGCCGACGAGCGCGCCGCCAACATCTTTGGTTGCGAGGATTTCCGCGGCGTTCGAAGGCTTCACCGACCCGCCATAAAGAATGCGGAAACCATGTCCAGCCGCGCCGAACGCCTTCACGAGACAAGAGCGCACATGGCTGTGCATCTCGGCAATGTCATCGGCCGTTGCCGTTTTGCCGGTGCCGATCGCCCAAATCGGTTCATAAGCGACGGCGGTGTTTTCCGGCGTCGCCTCGGCTGGCACGCTCTTCTCAACTTGTGAGCCGCACACGCTCAGTGCCTGTCCCGCCAGGCGGTGATCTTCGCTCTCGCCGACGCAGATGATCGCCTTCAGTCCGGCGCGCCACGCGGCCTTGGCCTTGGCAGCCACAATGGCATCGGTTTCGCCGTGATACTGGCGGCGTTCGGAGTGGCCGACGATGACGTAAGAGGCGCCCGCGTCGCGGAGCATTTCAGAACTGATGTCGCCGGTGAATGCACCGGCCGCCTCGGCATGACAGTCCTGTCCACCAACCGCGATGGGCGAGCCAGCCGCGATAGCCGCCGCGCCCGTGATCATCGTCGCCGGCGGGCAGACCAGGACATCGGCGTTGGGGCTGCCCAGTTCGGCGCGCAGGTTTTCCAGCTCGGCGAGCGAGCCGTTCATTTTCCAGTTTCCGGCGATCAGTTGACGCATCGTTCCTCAGCGCAAGATTTCAACGAGTAAGACCCAAGCGTTCACGACCGTCGCGATCAGCGACACGACGATTCCCGGCACCACCCAATACAGAGCGGTCTCACTTCCGAAAAGCATCAGCCCGCCCGCTGCGACAAACGGGAGGCTCGCCCCCTGGGACAGCAGCACCCGCGGCCAGAGCGACGCCTCCCGGCCGGGAGCGCGCGAGGCCCGTATCTGGATAGAGATCGCGATCAGGGCCATCACGGCCCCGCTGGCGATCAACTCCAGCCCGAGAATCCAGGCAGCCTGCCCGGGAACGAGTAAGAATGTCGCGATCACAAGAACGCCAGTTGGCGTGATCAACGTCTCGGCCGCCCTACCCGGCAGCAGAGGGTGCGACAAAATTCGGTTCACGTTGATCGAGATGCCGACGATGACGAGGCCCGCCAGAGCGGCCGCGGCACCAACCTGTGCCGCAAAAAAGTCGGACCACGTCCCCATAACCACGCGCCTTGCCCGGACCCGACCCCATCCCTATCATCCGCCGCCTTTCGCCGTAACCCTCCATCACGCATCAGGTTTTCCATGCTGCAGCAAATGCGCAAGCTCTCGAAGTCATGGGTGTCTACCGTCCTTATGGGCGGCCTGGCGCTGAGCTTCGCCCTATGGGGTATCGGCGATATCTTCCGCGGCTCGGTCTCGACCGACGTTGGCGCGGTAGGCGGCACCAAGATCGAGCAGACCCAGTTCCAGCGCGAATATCGTAATACGATGCGGGTGCTCGGTCAGCGCATGGGCAAGGACGTCACTACGGACGAGGCCCGCAAGCTCGATCTGCCGCGCAAAACGCTGGACCGGATGCTGGACGAACAGGCCGTCGCGAACTTCACGGATGGCCTAGGCCTCAAGGTCGGCGATGACACAGTAACGCGCGAAATCCAATCAATGCCAGCATTCCAAGGCGTCACCGGGACATTCGACCACGACGTCTTTATCCAGCGCATCGGCCAGATCGGCTTCGGCGAAAAGGAATTCATCGAAATTATGCGCCGCGATCTGGCGCGTGCGCAGGTTAAGACCGCCATTGAAAACGGCATGACGGCGCCTCCCGGCTACGTCGCGGCGTTGATGGCTTACATCAACGAAGCACGCGTTGCACAGTATGTCGTGGTGACGCCGGCGTCGGCCGGTGCGATCGCTCCACCGAGCGACAAGGTGCTGACGGACTACATCGCGGCACATCCGGGCAGCTTCAGCACGCCAGAATACCGCTCCGTAACGCTCGCGGCGATTGGCCCGGAAGATGTTGCGGCCAAGGTGACGGTGACGGACAAACAGCTGCACGACGCCTACGACACCAACAAGTCGAAATACGTCGTGCCGGAAACACGGGAGACCGATCAGGTCTCGTTCCCGAACGAAGCTGACGCCCGCGCTGCCCGCGCAAAGATCGATGGCGGGATGTCGTTCGACGCCCTTGCCGCCTCGCGCAAACTGTCCGCGAAGGCGATCAGTATGGGCGCAGTCTCGCGCGAGTCGCTGACCGACACAGCACAAGGCGATGCCATCTTCTCGCTCACCGAAAATGGCGTTTCGCAGCCGGTGAAGGGGCCGTTCGGCTGGGTGCTCTACCGCGTCCGCAAGATCAACGCGCCGATCAACAAAACCTTCGACGACGTGAAGGCTGAACTGGACAAGCAGGTCCGTGACGAAGTCGCCCAGAGTTCGCTCGTCGATGTGATCAACAAGTTCACCGACGCCGAGGGCGGCGGAGAGGATACGGCGCAGGCCGGCAAGTCGGTCGGAATGCGCATCGACCAGATGGCCGAAGTGGACGCGCAAGGTCTGGCGCCGGATGGCTCAAAGACTGTTCTGGCGGGCAATCCGGTTCTGCTGAAGGCCGTGTTCGCGGCAGATGTCGGCGTCGATGGCGATCCGATGCAGGTTGCGAACGATCAGCACTGGTACGCGATCAAGGTTGGCGGCGTGACAGCGCCCAAGCTGAAGAGCCTCAGCGTCGTTCGCGACCGCGCCCTTGCTGCATGGACAAGGGACATGCAGATCAAAGCGCTGCAGAAACAGGCGAACGCCCTTGCCGCGCAGGCAAACAAGGATGGCCACCTGACCGGTGCCGTACAGACCAGTGGCCGCCTGGAGCGGGGTGCCAAGAGCGGCGTGCTCTCGGAGAAGATCATCCAGACGCTGTTCACCAAGCCGGTCGGTGTCGCAGTTGTCGGCCCCATCGCCATCGGCGAAGGCTTCGTCGTGGCCCGTACCATCGCGGTCTCGCACCCCAAAACGCTGCCGTCCGCCAACGACTTCAAGCAGATCGGCCGCGCGCTGTCGCAGCAGATTGCCTCAGACTTCACGGATGCTCTGGGCACGGCGGAGAAAAACCGGCAAGGTTCGAGTGTAAACCAGAAGCAGCTCGATCAAGCGGTCGGCGCCGAGAATACATGAGCAAAGACCGATGGCCACGATCGAGCCTGATTTCGCATCCTTCGCGAAGGCGTATGACGCTGGCCGTCCGCTAGCCGTCCACACGCGGCTTGTTGCCGATCTGGAAACCCCGGTCTCTGCATTCCTGAAGCTCGGCGAAGGCCGCGATAACGCCTTCCTGTTCGAGAGCGTGCAAGGCGGCGAGACCCGCGGCCGCTATTCGATCATCGGCCTAAAACCGGATCTGATCTGGCGCTGCCGCAACGGGAAAGCGGAGATCAACCGCTCTGCCCGTTCGACGCCGGACAAATTCCAGCCTGACGAACTGGCAGACAAGCCGCTGGACTCACTGCGCAAGCTCGTCAGTGAAACGCGGGTGGACCTGCCGCATGGTCTGCCGCCGATGTCGGTCGGCCTGTTCGGCTATCTCGGTTACGACATGATCCGACTGATCGAAAAGCTGGGCACGCAGCCGGAAGACACGCTCGGTCTGCCCGACGCGATCATGGTCCGGCCGACGATCCTGGCGATCTTCGACAGCGTGCGCGACGAAATCCTGATCGTGACGTCGGTGTGGCCGGAGCGCGGCGTTGACGCCCGTGCTGCTTATGCGCGTGCCATGGAGCGGCTGAACGACGCCGTCGCCGACATCGAGCGCCCTGCCCCTGCCATACAAATCCCGGCCGAACTGCCGCCGCTGGCGAAGATCGAATCCAACATGACCCATGACGAGTACCTCGCCATGGTCGACCGCGCGAAAGAGTACATCCGCG
>DATAHD010000025.1:0-5086 GCA_036263395.1 Rhizomicrobium sp.
GACCGTGCCCAATTGCTCGCGGGTGTACTCGGCATCGCGCGTACGGGTGAGCGCGGCGAGCGCCAGGCGGTCTTCGCCCTGCTCATCGGCGAACTGGCGAAAGCTCTTCAGCATCGGCTCCTTGATGCTCTCGATGTCGGCGGCTTCCATCGCCTCCGCCATCGGATTGCCCGGGATGCGCGGCTCGAACATCTTGTCGCCCACGCCGCCAATGGTCAGGGTCGCGAAGCGCTTCGGCGCCTTCATCGCCGCGGCAATCGCGAGGCGCGAACCCATGGAATAGCCCATGATGTGCGCGCGCTCGATGCCGAGGTGGTCCATCAGGTTGAGGATATCGTTCGACATCGCATCGCGGCTGTAGGCTTCCGGCTCGTGCGGCTTGGCGCTCTCGCCGTGGCCACGATTGTCGAGCGCTACGCAACGGATGTTGTTGCGCTCGAACGCGCCATACCAACCCAGCCGGCGCCAGCCTTCGTTACGGTTCGAGGTGAACCCATGGACGAGGATCATCGGCCGGCCGTTGTTGCCGGGGACGTCGTCGAACGCGATCTGGTAACCGGCTGAGTCGAATGTGGCCATTAGCGGTCGACCATGCGCATGACGTCGTTGTTGCCCGCGCCGCCGTCTTTCGGGGCCGGCACTTCCACGATGCGGTCGTCGACGTCGTCATATTCGAGGCGCAGCGCGCGCGTCACGACGGCGTGGAAGTCGTAGAGCGCGGTGATGTAGGTGAGCTCGAAAATTTCCTTCTCCGACAGATGTGCTTTCAGCGCGTTGAACACGCCGTCCGGCACGCGGCCGCCATCGAAGGCGAGGCAGTCGGTATAGGCGAGCACAGCGCGCTCGACAGGCGAGTAGCAGGTGGCAACCTGCCAGTTCGGGATGTTCTGGATCTGCTCCTCGGTCAGGCCGACGTTGCGCGATGCCTTGCAGTGCTGCGAGTACACGAACTGGCTCTCGCGCACCCAGCCGACGCGCGTCTGGCCGAGTTCGCGCAGTTTGGGATCGAGCTTGCGGTCCGGGCTGCGATAGAGCTGGAAGCCCGCGACGGCGTGGTCGAACATGTCGGGGACGAGCGCGAAGACGGTCCACCAGTTGCCGGGTGTGCCGGTCGCGGTGCCGGGCTCTTTCACCGGGTCGCGGTCGCCGAACAGCGCTTTGAAGATCGTTTGCGCGGCCGGATGCGCGGCGTCTTTTCCAACCTGGCTCAGTCTGGGCATATCGGTTTCCTCTTTTGTTACTGTTCTGCGATTTTCGCGGCGTCTGCCAGAAGCTCGGGCAGGCCGACAATCTTGTTGTATTCGTCGAAACGGACGCGGCTCTTGTCCACCTCATCGCGCTTGCCGTCGAGCAGCGCGCGATAGACCTCCTCCAGCCGCCGCGTTACGGCGAGGAGGGCGGAGATCGGATAGAGCACGATCTTGAAGCCGATCTGCTCCAGCTCTGGAGGCGACAGGAGCGGTGTCTTGCCATCCTCCACGATGTTGGCGACCAGCGGCACGCCTTTGAACGTTTCGGCGACCTTGCGCAGTTCGGCTTCGTCGCGTGGTGCTTCGATGAAGAGGATATCGGCACCGGCCTTCACGAACACCTCGCCGCGGGCGAGGGCTTCATCCAGCCCATGCGTCGCGCGCGCGTCGGTGCGCGCCATGATCTTGAAGGCGGAGGTGCTGCGTGCCTCGGCGGCGGCGCGGATTTTCTGAGCGGCTTCCTCGCGGGAGACGACTTCCTTGTTCTCCATGTGGCCGCAGCGCTTGGGGAAGACCTGGTCTTCCAGCTGGATGCAGCTCACGCCCGCCTGCTCATAGGCACGGGTCAGACGCGCGGCGTTCAGCGGGCCGCCGTGGCCGTTGTCGCCGTCGGCGATCAGCGCAACGTCACCGCAGGAGGCGGCCACCGCACGCACACGTTCGGTCATCTCCGCCGCGCTCACGAGGCCGATATCCGGCACGCCGAAGCTGGCGCCCGCGACGCCGAAGCCGGTCATGTAAACGCAATGCGCTCCCGCCCCCACGGCGATGCGGGCAGAGAGGGCGTCGTACGCGCCCGGAACGATCAACGGTCCAGGTGCGCTGAGAAGATCGTGAAGTTTGGTTCCTTGCATACGCGAAAATAACCCGTCACCAGCCCGCGGAACGCCACCTTAGCCAAGACGTTCATCCAGCACGAGTTTCTTCAAGGAGAAAGCAATGGATAAGGATCGCGTGAAGGGCATGGCCGATCAGGCCAAGGGTGCCGTAAAGGAAGCCGCCGGCAAGGTCACCGGCGATCACAAGCTGCAGGCCGAAGGCGCCATGGACAAGGCCAAAGGCAAAGTCGAGAACGCTGTCGGCGGCGCGAAAGACGCCGTGCGCGACGCGCTCGACAAGTCGTAAGACTGTCCGCGTTTGAATACCAAAGCCCGGTCCACGTGACCGGGCTTTTTGCTATCCGGCGTTCATTTCCTGGTACTGGAGCTCGTAGAGCGTTTTGTACATCCCGCCGCGCGCCATGAGTTCGTCGTGCGTGCCGATCTCGCGCAGCTTGCCCTCGCTCAGCACCACGATGCGGTGTGCGTCTTTGATGGTCTGCAGGCGGTGCGCGATGATGATCGAGGTGCGGCCGGAGGTAAGTTCGCGCAGAGCGTCCTGAATCACCAGCTCCGTCTCGGTGTCGATGCTCGCGGTCGCCTCGTCGAGGATCAGCACTTCCGGGTTCATTGCCAGCACACGCGCGAAGGCGAGCAGTTGGCGCTGGCCATGGCTGAGGTTGCGGCCACGCTCGTTCAGCGGCGTGTCGTACCCTTCGGGCAGGGCGCGGATAAACGGATCGGCATGCACCAGCTTGGCGGCGCGCTCAGCCGCTTCTCGCGTGATGGCCGGATCGCCGAGCGCGATGTTGTCGTAAACGCTGCCGGAGAAGATGTGGAAGTCCTGCAGCACCACGCCGACGCGGCGGCGAATGTCGGACGGCGCCACCTGCATGATGTCCACGTCGTCGAGGAAGATTTCGCCCGGATCGACATCGTAGAAGCGGCAGAGCAGGCGGATCAGACTCGTCTTGCCTGAGCCGGTCGGCCCGACGATGGCGATGCGCTCACCCGGTTTGATGGTGAAAGAGATGTCCTTCAGGATCGTGTGACCCGGATTGTAGCCGAACGTCAGATGCCGGATTTCGACCTTGCCTTTTAGGTCAGCGGGTAGTGGCACCGGATGCTCCGGCACCGATAGCGCCTCCTTCCAGTCGAGTGCCTGGAAGATGCGCTCGCCGCTCGCCATCGCGCGGAAGACGATGTTCCACTGCTCGCCCATCGCGACGATGGGGCGGAACAGCATGTCGGTGAACTGCGTGAACAGGAACACGCTGCCGACCGTCATCATGTTGGCGAACACCAGATGGCCGCCGAACCAGATGATGATGGAGATGACAAGAAAGCTCATGCCGTCGATCAGCGGGCCATAGAAGCTCTCGACGGTGAGCGCGCGGTTCTCGTTGACGCGGTTGTCGTCATTGATCGCGCTGTAGCGTTTGAAGTTGATTTCCTCGCGGCCATAGAGCTGCACCACCTCCATGCCGGACAGATTCTCCTGCAGGTTCTCGTTCAGCCGCGACACGGTCATGCGGATGGAGCGATAGAGCGGCCGCGACATCCGGCGAAAGAACCATGTGCACAGCGCCACCACCGGCAGGACGGGTAGAATCTCCAAGGTCAGCTGCGTCGACAGCGACAGCATGATGGTGATCGCAACGAAGAACGGCACGAACTGCCCGGCCAGTTGCCCGAAACCGGCGAACAGCTCGAACAGCGTCTCCACGTCGTTCGCAACGCGCGTCATCACGCGGCCGACCGCAACGCGGTCGTAGAAGCTGGAGGGCAGGCGCTCCAGATGGTTGAACAGATCGCAGCGCAGATCGCGCAGCGTGTTCAGCACCGCGCGGCTGAACGTGAGCCCAAACCCGCGGCCGAACGCGGCGGCGAGCAGCACCCACGTCATGTACTGGATGCCGGCCGCGATCAGCGGATCGAGATGGAAGCGCGCCACCAGCCACGCGTTCAGCTCTTTCTGGCCGAGGTCGGCAAAACCGCTGCCGGTCTGGTGCAGGATGATGTCGTCGACCAGCACGCGGCCCAGCACCGCCGGCGCCAGGATCGCGAAGATCGCCGACAGGATCACCATCACCAGCGCGCTGTACGCGAGCAGCCGGTACGGCTTCATCCAGCGCATCAAGCGCATGACCTGCGAGACGTCCAGGCTCTTGCCGTAGATGTCTTCGTCGAACGCGCTCTTCGGGCGGCGCGGCGTGTCGGTGGTCGTTCCGGTGGTGCTCATTCCGCCACCTCCGCCTGCTCGCGCACGAGGTCCTGTTTAAGCGCCTCGCGACGGCCCTGCGCCAGGGCGAAGCCAGCATAGATGCCGTTCTTCGCCATCAACTCGGCGTGGGTTCCAAGCTCGGCAATACGGCCAGCGTCGAGAACCAGAATGCGGTCGGCATGACGCGCTGTGGAGACACGATGCGAGACCAGCATGGTGGTGCGTCCGGCACGCAGGCTCTTGAGGCGCGAGAGGATGTGCTCCTCTGTCTCCGTATCGACGCTGGAGAAACAGTCGTCGAGCAATAGGACGGGCGTGTTGCGGATCAGGCCACGAGCAAGACTGGCGCGCTGCTTCTGGCCGCCGGAGAGCGTGACGCCGCGCTCGCCGATCGGCGTCTTCAGCTGTTCCGGGAAGCGGTTGATGGTGTCTTCCAGATCAGCGGCTTCGGCTGCGGTCCAGATGTCCTTCTCCGTCCGCTTGGGATCGTCGTAGGAGATGTTGCGGCCCAGCTCATCAGCGAACAGGAATGGGTCCTGCGGCACCAGTGCCATCTCACCGCGCACCTGCGTCATCGGGAGATAGCGGATATCGCGTCCGTCGAGAAACACACTGCCCATCGGCGGCTCAAGCAATCGCACGATGAGCTTCAGCAAGGTCGACTTGCCCGAACCGACACGGCCCAGGATCGCGATCATTTCGCCCGGCTGCACGTCGAGTGACACGTCGCTGAGAGCAGGCCAGCCGTTCACGGTGTTGGCGGGATCGAGCCCACGCGCGTCCTTCGCCGAGGC
>DATAHD010000026.1:0-2675 GCA_036263395.1 Rhizomicrobium sp.
GCTCACATTAGGTTTCAACAAACCGGTGCCGAGCACGATCACCACTAGACCAACTAGAAACAAGGCCGTGAACTCACCCCAGCCAGCAAGGGCGAGCAACACATGTCCGGCAGCTATACCGATTCCGCCCCACAGCACCGCGCGCTGCGCGCCGAGCAACCGGTCGGCTACCCAGCCGCCCGGCATGGACATGATGTAGACGCCGGCGGTGTAGAGGCCGTAGATGGCCGCGGCGGTCTTGTCATCCAGCCCCATGCCGCCGGTCTGCACCTGTGCCACCAGGAACAGAAGCAGGATGGCGCGCATGCCGTAGTAGCTGAAGCGCTCCCACAGCTCGGTGAAGAAAAGCGTCGACAGGCCGGCCGGATGTCCGAAGAAGCCGCCGCTTTGTGGGGGCGATGCGGCCGGCGCGTTCACGCGCTCTGCTCCGCCTTGTCTTCTTCGTCCTTGGGCCGGTTGCGCGTCATCATGCGCGCGACGATGACACCGCCTTCGTAAAGAATCCACATGGGCCCTGCCATCGCCAGCTGCGAGATGGCGTCGGTGGTGGGCGTGATGATGGCGGACACCACGAAGATGCCGATCACCACGTAACCGCGGCTGGCGGTGAGCTTTTCGAGCTTCACCATGCCGGTGATCACCAGCAGGATGACGACGATGGGCACTTCAAAGGCGAGGCCGAAGGAGATGAACATCGTCATCGCAAAGCTCACGTACTTGCCGATGTCGGTCATCATCTCGACACCCTGCGGCGTGATCGACACCAGGAACTGGAAGACGCCGGGGAAGACCAGAAAGTAGGAAAAGGCCATGCCGCTGTAGAACAGAACGATGGACGAGAAGACCAGCGGAGCGGCGAAACGCTTCTCGTGCTTGTACAAGCCCGGAGCCACAAAGCCCCAGATTTCGTACAGCAGATACGGCATGACCACGGCCAGCGCCACATAGAACGACAGCGTGAAAGGTGTGGTGAACACGCCCATCACTTCGGTGGATACCAGCTTGCTATTCGGCGGCAGCGCCTTCTTGAGTGGCTGCGACAGCCAGGTCAGTACCTCGTTGCCGTAGTACACGCAGGGCACGAATACGACGCCCAGCACGATGACCATGCGCATCAGCCGGTCGCGCAGCTCCAGCAGATGCGAGATCAGCGTGCCTTCCTTGAGGTTTTCCTTGTTCTTGTCGTCGTCGCTCATGGCAAGGCGGTGCTATGCGGCGGTGCTGTCTTTGGGCTGCGGATGGTTGGCGGCGGCGGGTTCGTCCGCTGCAACGGGCGCGTGATAAGGCATGGGCGCATCGCCGGCGGCATGCGCATGCGAGTAGGTGTCATCGCCGGGCTGCGGCGGCGCCTCGGGCGCGGGCTCGGTGGTGGGCGGCTCCGCGTAGGGATAGGCACCGTACGGATAAGTGCTGTCTTCGGTCGAGGGCGGCGTCCCTGGAACGGGCCCGCCCGTCAGTTCAGGGATGGGTGCGGGAGTCGATGCCGCAGCACGTTTCGAATCCGTAGCCAGATCTTCGAGGTCGATTTCGCTTTCGAGCTGCTCGCGGAACTGCCGCGCCATGGCGCGGGCCTTGCCCACCCAGCGGCCCACCTGGCGCACGAGGTGCGGCATGCGCTTGGGTCCGAGGACCACCAGCGCCGCGATGACGATCATTACTATCTCGGGGAAGCCGAGATCGAACATCGCGGCGCGACCTTATGCGCTAAACGGCAATCCGGCCGTCAGACCGGGCGGTCGGACGACTGCTTCTCGGCCGTCTTCGACTCGGGGAAGTCGGCGTCGTCGCCCTGCTTGATTTGCTTGGCAACCTGGTCGCCTTCCTTCTCGCCTTCCTTCATGGCCTTCTTGAAGCCGCTGACGGCGCCGCCGAGGTCGGAGCCGATGGTGCGCAGCTTCTTGGTGCCGAAGATGACCAGCACCACCAGCAGGATGATGATCAGTTCGCGCATGCCTATGCCCATGTCAGTGCTCCGTAACGGCGTGTCTTGAGTGGTTTCACATCATAAGACAAGCCCACCCCCCAAAGGGTTCGGATTACAGGAATTTCGGCTCGTTACGTTACGTGGAGGCTGAAGGTCACCGGGCCGTCGTTGACCAGGTGAACCTGCATGTCGGCGCCGAACACCCCGGCCGCGACCCCCTGATGCGCCGATCGCGCGGCGCCGACCAGCCCTTCGAACAGCTCGCGGGCCTTCGCGGGCGTGGCGCCACCGCTGAAACTGGGCCTGGTGCCCTTGCGGGTATCTGCCACCAGCGTGAACTGCGGGACGAGCAACAGTTCTCCGCCGATCTGGCGAAGATCAAGATTCATTTTGCCGGCATCATCGGGGAAAATGCGATAAGTCAGCATTCTTTCGAGCAACCGGCTCGCTGTTTCTGGCCCATCGGTGACCTCAATGCCCACCAGCGCGAGAATTCCGCGCTCGATGGCACCCACTGTCTGCCCGCCCACCTCCACATGGGCGCGGGTGACACGCTGGATCAGGCCAATCATCAATTCCTCTTTCTATACGGCAGGTTAGCGTCGCCGGGCGCGGCGTTCCGGTGGCATTCTCGCCGGTCGAACCTTAATATCGCGGCTCATTTTCGTCGCGCTCATCGTTGAGGATCCGGATGTCTCGCTCCCTGCTCAAGGCTTTGGTGTCGTCGCTGGCTGTTGCGACGTTGGGTCTG
>DATAHD010000027.1:0-2180 GCA_036263395.1 Rhizomicrobium sp.
ACGACATTCTCGTCGCGCATGCGGGAGGAGTTGATCGTCTCCGCGGCGACACCGGCAAGTTTAAGCGCCGCGACCTGATCCTGCATCAACGCGACGAGCGGCGACACAACGATGGTCAGCCCGCCCAGCACCAGCGCGGGAACCTGAAAGCACAGCGACTTGCCGGAACCGGTCGGCATCACAGTCAGCACGTTGCGACCGGACAGCACATCATCGACCGCCTGCTCCTGCCCCGGACGGAAGCTGTCGTAGCCGAAGGTTTCCTTCAGCACCTCCAGCTTCGGATCCCGTTTCTGTGCGGCGGCGCTCAAGCGAATCTCCTCATGCCTTCATAGAGGAGTGCGTGCGTGGGCGGCACACTGTTCTTCTTCCTATCCACACCCATTCTCTTCTTTTAAGTACGTCATGGCCGCGTCGTCCCGGAGCGCAGCGTAGGGCTTACCGGCCATCCATTGCCGCAACTCTTGAAAGTGAAATCCGCAGCTACGCCAACACGTCTGGCATCGAGGCAATGGATGGCCGGGGATGGCCTGCGCTGCGCTACGGCTCACCCGGCCATGACGAACTGAGAGAGTGGATGTGACCTACACCACACCCACAATACTCTTCGCCACAGCCTCAGCGACTTTGATCCCGTCCACACCCGCCGACAGAATCCCGCCCGCAAATCCCGCACCTTCACCCGCCGGATAAAGCCCGCGCGTATTGACGCTCGCGAAATCGGCGCCGCGTTTGATGCGGATCGGCGAGGACGTGCGTGTCTCCACGCCCGTCAACATCGCATCCTCCATCGCAAACCCCGCGATCTGACGGTTGAACGCCGGTAGGGCTTCACGGATTGCGGTGATCGCGAACTCCGGCAACACAGCCGACAAATCGGTCAGATGCACACCCGGTTTATACGAAGGCGTCACGCTGCCAAATTCCGTCGAGGGCCGGGCCGCAAGAAAGTCACCGACCTTCTGTCCCGGTGCCTGATAGGTGCTGCCGCCCGCGACGAAGGCACGGCTCTCCAGCTCGCGCTGCAACGCAATGCCGGCGAGCGGATGATCCGGATAGTCGCGCTCCGGCGTGATGCCGACCACGATGCCGGCGTTGGCGTTGCGCTCGTTGCGCGAATACTGGCTCATGCCGTTGGTGACGACACGCCCCGGCTCGCTCGCCGCCGCGACCACTGTGCCGCCGGGGCACATGCAGAAGCTGTAGACGTCGCGCCCGTTGCTCGCGTGATGCACGAGCCGGTACTCCGCGGCGCCAAGCTCTGGAATGGTCTTACCGAAGCGCGCCTTGTCGATCAGCGATTGCGGATGCTCGATGCGAAAGCCGATGGAGAACGGCTTCGCTTCGATATCGACACCGCGTTCATGCAGCATCTCGAACGTGTCGCGCGCGCTGTGCCCAACCGCAAGCACGACGTGATCGGTCTCGATCCACGATCCGTCTTCCAGCACGACACCGGTGATCTGCCGCGTTCCGTCGGACAGCGTCGCAACGTCGAGATCGGTGACTTTGCTTTTGAAGCGATACTCGCCGCCGAGCGCTTCAATCGTCTCGCGCAGCGACTCCACCATCGTTACCAGCCGGAACGTGCCGATGTGCGGATGCGCGTCGGTGAGTATCTCCTCCGGCGCGCCCGCCTTCACGAATTCGGTGAGCACCTTGCGGCCCAGAAAGCGCGGATCCTTGATCTGGCTGTAGAGCTTGCCGTCGCTGAACGTGCCCGCGCCGCCTTCGCCGAACTGCACGTTCGATTCCGGATTGAGCACGGACTTGCGCCACAGGCCCCAGGTATCCTTGGTGCGCTCGCGCACGACCTTGCCGCGCTCCAGGATGATGGGGCGAAAGCCGGACTGGGCCAGGATCAGGGCGGCGAACAACCCACACGGACCCGCGCCGACCACCAAGGGCCTCTTTAAATTGCCATTGGGGAACTCGCGCGGCGCTGTCGCCACGGGGTGATATTCCATGTCCGGTGCGGGCTTGATGGTTTTGGGGGCGCGGCCTTCGTCCTTCAGCCGCACGTCCACGGTATAGATGTAGGCGATGGCGCTGCGGTTGCGGGCGTCATGGCCGCGCTTGAAGACCGACCATTCCAGCAGCTGGTCCGCCGGAAGCTTCAGCTTCTTGAGGATGGCGGCCTTAAGCGCTTCCGGACCATGGTCCAGCGGCAGCTTGATATC
>DATAHD010000028.1:0-2948 GCA_036263395.1 Rhizomicrobium sp.
TCGCCGTTGAAGTAGGCGTTGGTGATCATCTCGCGCGCGAGGCTGGCGTATTCCGACGGGTTGCCGAGGCGGGCCGGGAACGGGACCTGGGCGCCGAGGGCGGCCTTCACCTGCTCCGGCGCGGCACCGAGCAGCGGGGTGTTGAAGAGACCCGGCATGATCGTGTTGCAGCGGATGCCTTCCTGCGCGAGGTCGCGGGCGACGACGAGCGTCACGCCGTTGATGCCGGCCTTCGACGCCGTGTAGGCAGCCTGGCCGATCTGGCCGTCCTGCGCCGCAACCGAGGCGGTGTTGACGATCGCACCGCGCTCGCCGCCTTCCAGCGGATCGAGGCCGAGCATGCCCTGCGCGCTGATCGCGATGCAGCGATAGGTGCCGACCAGGTTGATCTGGATGATGAAGTTGAACGCGTCGGTCGGGAAGCGCTTGGTCTCGCCCGTCTTCTTGTCACGCGACGCGGTCTTGATCGCGTTGCCGGTGCCGGCGCAGTTCACGAGGATGCGCTCCTGACCGTGGGCGGCGCGCGCCTTTTCGAACGCGGCGAGGACGCTCTCTTCGTTGGTGACATTGGCTTCGCAGAACACGCCGCCGAGCTCGGCCGCGACCTTCTCGCCCTTGTCCTTGTTCATGTCGAGGATCGCGACGCGAACGCCTTCGGCGGCGAGAACGCGTGCCGTGGCTTCGCCGAGACCCGACGCACCACCGGTAATGACGGCGGCGATATCCTTGCTGAGTTTCATCTGATTGCCCTTCCTTGTTGGCCGGGCGCGTTCTTAGACCGAGCGCGCGCCGGGCGCAAAATGTGACCTCACGGAAGGGGTTAGCACCCGGACCGGACCGCAAAACCGGTTCTGTGGACAGCGGCAACCTCAAATTTGTTTAAGGGGTTGGAGACCTCGCCGTCAGGTGAGGCGTCCATGTTTTGCAGCGCAGGGGCATTACCCCAAGCCTGCACAACAGGAGACTTCCCCATGAAACGCTCATTAGCCGGCCTTGCATTGGCCGCCCTCGTCTCGGGCGGTGCGATGGTGGGCGCTGCGGCCCCGGCGAATGCCGGTCTGGTCATCCGCGCCAATGTCGGACCGGAGTTTTACGGTTATCGCTATGACCGGCCGTGCCGCTATTACTTCAAGCACGACCTGCCGGCGCCGGCGCGTTGCCGCGATGACTACGCCCGCTTCTATCACACCAGTGTCTATGTCGACGGCGGCTTCGTCTTCCGCGACCACGACACGTGGGTGCGCTGGCACGATCGCGACGACTATCACCACTGGCACGATCACTGGCACTAGGCGCGCGGCGCACGCCGGGTGAACGCTGCCTTACCCCACCCATCACCCGATCGTGTGCTTTGCACAGCCCCGCTTCCGGCGTAACCCGGAAGCGGGGTTTGTCTTTCAGGTGAGCACCATCTGCGTCTGCGTGACCATCGCGACCAGCTTGCCGTCTTCTTTCACGATGCGCGTCTGCCACACGGAGCTGCGCCGTCCGATGTGAATAGGCAGAGACTCGGCCGTGAGCGTCGTGCCGACTTTCGCGCCGGCAATGAAATTGGTTTTGCTTTCGATCGTCGTCGTGCCCGCGCCCTCGGGCAGATTCATCCATGCCCCCGTCGCGCCCAGCACGTCGGCAAACGACATGATCGCGCCGCCGTGAATGATCTGGCCGGAGGTGCAGATCTCCGGCTTCACGAACAGCCGGCCGCGCACCCGCTCCTTGGTGGCCTCCAGCACTTCGATGCCGAGCGTGGTGGCAAGCGGCTGACGCATGGTTTCGATATCGGGCATGACGGTCCTCAGTTTTGTCCGATGGAACTCTAGGTGAGCGGAGCCTCGGCGCAATTACCTCCCGCTTCGGGTTTGCGCTTTGCGACCGGCGGCGATTGACCGATACTGCGGCCATGTCGCGAACCACCGAACTGCCCGATCCGACGGCGGTGCAACTGCCGGCCACCATCGCGCGCAACCAGCAGATCGTCGAAGAGCGCTTCTGGAAGAAGCTGCTGCGCTATGCCGGCAAGGTCCCGTTCGCCGAGGATCTGGCGGCGGCGTATTTCTGCGCCACCGATCCGGCGACGCCGAGCCGGGTGCGCGGCGTGCTGCTGGCGGCCCTCGCCTATTTCGTGCTGCCGTTCGATGCGATCCCGGATTTCCTCGCCGGCTTCGGCTTCACCGACGACGCCGCCGTGCTCGCCACGGCGTTCGGTCTGGTGAGCGGCCACATCAAGCCGCTGCACCGCAGCCGCGCCCGCGGCCTGCTCAGCATCCCGCCCCGTGTCTGACAATCCAGACCGCGCAGAGTTGATCGCGGCGCGGGCCGATTTGCGCAAACAGCTCCAGTCGATCCTCTATCCACTGGTGGCGCGCGATTACAATCCGCAACTGGCCGCGAAGCTGCAGGCGATGATTGGCGAGATCGACTCTATCCTCGCCGATCGAAGCAGAGAGGGGTGACATGACGTACGACGAGATCACCAAGTTCATGCTCTCGCTGCCCGGTGCGGAGCTGTCGATCAAATGGGGCAGCGATCATATGTTCGTCGTCGGCGCGAAGATGTTTGCCGGCATGGGGCCGAAGACGGACAAGCCGCACGGCATCTCTTTCAAATCGGATGAGATCGGCTTCGAGGTCCTGACCAAGAAGCGCGGCATCACGCCGTCAAAGTATCTGGCGCGGGCGCACTGGGTGACGCTCGACAAGCTGGAGCGGCTGCCGGACAAGCAGTTGAGAGCGTATCTGGAACGGGCGCATGCGATCGTCGCTGCCGGTCTTTCGAAGAAGACGCAGGCCGCACTCGGGATCGTACAAAAGGCTTAGCGGACGGCGATACCGGCGCGCAGTTTTTCCGGCGTCGCGCGGTCCGGCGTCAGGCCGACGAACTCGATACCGACACCGCTCTCATGCACGCGGGCGATGCGCCCGGCCATCTGACCGATCAGCACGAACTC
>DATAHD010000029.1:0-7993 GCA_036263395.1 Rhizomicrobium sp.
TGCGATGGCGATCCATGGCGACGCCATGACGGTCGAGCATCGCGTGATCGACATCACGAGCCGCGGCGCGCTCGATACGCTGAATGTGCCGGGCTACGACCATGTGATGGTGCTGGGCTATAGCGACGACCTGCCGCCGCAGCCGGCCGACACCAAGACGCTGGTCGCACTGCTGCATCTGCGCAAGATCGCGGAGGCTGCCGGACGCCATATCAGTGTGGTCAGCGAGATGACCGACGTGCGCAACCGCGAGCTGGCGGAAGTCACCCGCGCCGACGACTTCGTGGTCAGCAACAAGCTGGTCAGCTTGATGCTGGCGCAGGCGAGCGAGAACGAATACCTCGCCGCGATCTTCGACGATCTGCTCGACGAGGAAGGATCGGAGATCTACATGCGGTCAGTCGGCGACTATGTCGATATTTCCAAGCCGGTGAGCTTCCACACCATCGCGGAAGCGGCGCGGCGCCGGGGCGAGGTCGCGTTCGGTTACCGCCGCATCCGCAAGGGCGATGCCGACGAACGCAACATGGGCGGCGTTGTTGTGAACCCGGCGCGCGGCGAGTTGCTGGACTACATCCCGGCGGATCGTCTGATCGTGCTGGCGGAAGACTGAGCGGCTAGCGCACGGCGGTCTGCGTTTCGCTGCCGGGCGCGGCGAGGAAGCCGTAGCCGTAGACCGGGTCGCGGCCCGGTGCGCCGAGATCGAGCGCGAGGTCTTCGAGCCGCTTTCGCGCCGCGGCGGCGGCTGCCACATTCGGGCGCGCAATGAGCGATGCAAGATTGGCGGCCACGATCGGCGCGGCGAACGATGTGCCGGTGAGTGTCGCGTAGCCACCGCCGGGTTTTGCCGCGCGCACGCCGACACCGAACGCCGCGAACATCACGGCCGGGCCGCGATTGGCGTCGATCTGAATCCGGTGCGCGTTGTCCACGGACGTGACGGCCACGACGCCGTCATACGCCGCGGGATAGGTGACCGGCACCGCGGGGCCGTCATTGCCGACCGCGGCAACGATAACGAAACCGCGCGCGACGAGCGCTTTCACCGCCGCACC
This sequence comes from Rhizomicrobium sp., assembly GCA_036263395.1. Taxonomy (GTDB): domain Bacteria; phylum Pseudomonadota; class Alphaproteobacteria; order Micropepsales; family Micropepsaceae; genus Rhizomicrobium. The sequence continues at coordinate 1,056 of DATAHD010000029.1, forward strand.
GACGACCGCATTCTGCGGGCCGGAGAGCGAGACGTTGATGACGGGCACCTCGTTCTGCGCCAACCAGGCGAGGCCGCGGACGATGGCTGCGGCTGATCCACCGTTCGGTTCGCCGCCGAACACATCGGCAGCGTAGAGCTTCGCGTCGGGTGCAGCACCGCGATTGCCGACGAGGAGCGACGCGACGGCCGTGCCGTGCGCGCTCGGCACATCAGTTTTCGAGACTGCGTTGAAGGTGACGATGTTGGCGTCAGCGAAAACAGAATGTTTGCGGTCGATGCCGCCATCGACAATGCCGACGGTGCCAGACTTCAACGCGGGCGCGGCATGGGTCTGTGCGGCGGAGGCGTTCGCGATGTCACCCGAGGGATCGTAGATGTGGTCGTACTCGTACGTGCCCGATGGGTCGGCGGCGCGTAGCGTCTTCAGTGCGTCGGTGCTGTCCGACGGCGCGCGCAGCACCACAACGGTGAGACCGAGGGCGCCGAGTGTGTCGGTCCGCAACACCTCGAATCCTTGCGCCTGGGCGATGGCGAGCGATTGATCGGTCGGTGCCACGGCGAGGACTTCGTGACGGACGACCCGAGCGCCGTTCGGATCACGGTCGAAGCGCGCAGACGACACGACGGGACGGCCAGCGAGATCGCGGCGGACGGTGGCGAGCGTGCTGTCGACGGCATCCCCTGCCCGGCCGATGACGGAACCCGCCGGCAGGTTCGGGAGGTTGGGTCCGGGGAGGCCGAGCGGCAGGGCATCGGCCTTCGCCGCCAGCGCGGTTAACGCCAGCGCGGCCAGAACCCAGGATTTGCGCCGCCTGTTCTTCATGTTGCCCTATTCTACCGCAACAACGGCTGGCCCGGCGTTTTGCTGCATCCGTCCCGCGTGGACAGAGTCTTACATGGCCGATGGAAGAAAAGCCGAGGCTTGCCGTTCTTAGAGTACCTGCATGGATCGAAGGCTCGACCGCATCCGGAAGGACATCGTGGACCTGCTTCCGCGATTGCGCCGCTTTGCGCGCGCCCTGACCGCGAACGCGGCCGATGCCGACGATCTGGTGCAGGATGCGGTGGAGCGCGCACTGAGCCGGCTGCACCAATGGGAAGACGGCACGAGACTGGATAGCTGGATGTTCCGGATCGCAAAGACCGTATGGATCGACAAGGTGCGTGCCGCGAAGGTGCGCCGCGCCGAGCCGCTGTCCGACGAGGAAGCGAGCGGCGCGCATGACGGTGCGCGCGATGCCGAGGCGCGGCTGACCTTTGCCGACACGGTGCAGGCGTTCGGCGATCTTCCCGAAGATCAGCGCGTGGCGGTGGCGCTGATCGCGATCGACGGCATGTCGTATCGCGATGCGGCAGAGGTTTTGGGCGTGCCGATCGGAACACTGACCAGCCGGCTGGCGCGGGCGCGCATAGCGATGGCGGAGAAGATCACCGGCGAGGCGGGACAAGGAGTGCTGCCGTGACGATCGGCGACGAGCTGCGGCTGGCCTATGTCGATGGCGAGACAAACGCGGAAGAGACGCGGCTTGTCGAGACAGCGATGGCACGCGATGCGGATTTGCGGGCGCGGGTGGAGCAACAGCGCAAGCTGCGCGACGCGTTGCGCGCGGCGCATGATCCGACGCTGAGCGACGACGTACCGGAATCGCTGCGCAATCTGGTGATGACGGCGCCAGTGTCCTGGCGCTGGCGGATGCGCGAGGCGCTGCGCGGGTTTGTGACGGCCGGGCAGCCTGGTGCAGGCTCGGTGGCATTGCCGCGGTTTGCGCTGACGGCGGCCGCAACGTTGGTGCTGGGCGTCGTGATCGGACGTACGTTGCTGCCGTCTGCCGGCGATAGTGTCTATGGAAACAGCGCGGGTGCGATGGTGGCGCAGGGTTCGCTGGCGCATGCGCTCGACACGCAACTTGCCGAAGAGAGCGGTGGTGCTGTGCGGATCGGCGTCAGCTTCCGCAATCATGTGGGCGAGGACTGCCGCACCTTCACCGTCTCGCGCAACGCAGGTCTTGCTTGCAACCGCGGTGGGGAATGGCGCATCGCGGCGCTGGCCGAGAGCGAGAAGCAGACCGGTGAGTTCCATACCGCTGCGGCGGCGATGCCGGATGCGATCCGAACGGCGGTGGGCGGCATGATCGACGGCGATGCGTTCGATGCGCAGGCGGAGCGCGCCGCGCGGGATCGCGGCTGGCACAACTGAGGCGCACGCCGAAGCGCATTGGTTCCATGCCGAAGTAAAAATAGTTTCTGCAAAATCTTCGGAAGAAAGTCTCGCGGGCTCCGTTGTTCGGGCAGAGGGCGGAAAACAACGCCCTTCGCAACGGACAACAGGTTCAAGGAGCTGAACATGAAACTTCGACTTTCTCTCGCCGCGGCGCTTCTGGCCGGTTCGGCAATCATCGCCGCGCCGGCCTCGGCAGGTGCGTTGGGCGGCCTTGGTGGCGGTCTGGGCGGCGGCATCGGCGGCGGCCTGACGGGTGGCCTCGGTGGCGGGATCGGCGGACCGGGCGGCATCGGCGGCACGGCGTCCGGCATGACGGACTCAACCTTCGGCTCGCACAGCCGCGTGAAACCGCCGAAGACACCCAAGACGCCGGACACGAGCAACCTGCCGTCGACCACGATCGGCAACACCGCGAATGCGGGCGGCAGCTTCGATACGCACGGTACGACCGACAGCGTGTCGCGCACGGCGGGCGGCGCCGCCAAATCGGCAAACGGCGCGGCGACGATGGCGAATGACGGCGCGTTCTCGCGCGCCGGCGACACGCTGGGCAGCGCCAAGCGCAAGAGCAACATGGTGCCGACCAGCGCCGGCGGTTCGGCAAACTCCTCGCTGAACGCGACAAGCTCGCTCGCCAATGCGAGCGGCAACGCTGCCGGTTCGCTGAGTGGCGGTGCCGATACCAGCGGTGCGACCGACAAGGCGTTCAAACACGCGAACGGTGCGGTGACGACGGCGCACAACACGGCGAACGGTGCGCAATCGACCGCGTTCGGCACTGCCGGTTCGGCGCTGAGCCAGGCCGATGCGGTGGACGCAAGCGGTTCGGCGAATGCGACCGGCACGTTGTCGGCCACGACGCAGCAGTCCTCGAAGGCGTCTTCTTCATCGGCGTCTTCGTCGCCCGCGAAACCGGCGGCGACCGGGCAGCGCAATCCCTCACGCAGCCAGGTCCGCTGATCTGTGGGCAGCATCGCCGGAGCGTCAGCCCGCTCCGGCGATGCCTTCACGGGGCGAATGCATGACCGTTTACGAAATCCGCTTCATCGGTTCGAAGGACGAGACGCTTCTCGTCTACGTGACCGTTTGCGACGACACGCCGATGGTGGCGAACTCGCTGGCCGTGGCGGGCGACCTGCCCTATGTGCGCTACGAATTGTGGCGCGGCCGGGAGATGCTGAGTACGGGGGCGCGGCAATGATGCGGGCCGGGACGGTTCTGCTATGCTGGGGGCATGAGATGGGTCCCCGTCGCCACCGTTGCGCTTGTTCTTGCCGCCTGTAGTGCGCAGGATCGGTCGTATCTCTTTACCTATGACAATGTGCGCAAGCCGCATGACGACAATGCGGTGGCACAGGCCGAATGGAACCGGCAGCTGCAACAGCAGCAGCCGGTGCAGACTGCGGCACTGCCGCCGCCGGTGTATCGCGCGCCGCCACAGCAGCAGGCGAACCTGCCGGCACCGGTGATCGTGCAGCCGCAACGGCAGGCGAGCGTTGCACCCGCGATGGCGCCGGTGCGTCCGGCGTCGCAGCCGGCGTTGCCGCAGACCTATGCCCCGACACCGGCGCGCCAGGTGGCGGCCGTTCCGCCGCCCGTCTATGTGCCGCCAGCGCGGACAACGACGACGACAAGCTCCACGACCACACGCGTCATCAATGCGTCGGCACCGGCACCTGCCTTTGTGCCACCACCGGCACCACCCGCACCGAAGCCGAGCGTGATCGACGCCTCGGCGCCGCGCGATTACGCCGCGATGCCGCCCGCAGCTCCGGCGTACACGCCACCACCATCTTATTCGCCGCCACCGGCGACCTATCAGCCGCCGCGAGAGTCTGCGCTGGCACCTGGCCCCGCAACGACAATTGCGCCACCGGAAGTTCCCGCGCAGCAGCCTGTAGCGCGCGCAGTCTCGCCGGCCGCAATCGAGAAGTGCAAGGCGGTCGCCAAACAACGGGCCGAGGACGCTGCCGTTAACGGTTACGACGGAGATATGCAGCGGATTATCCAGGACGGCACGTATAAGGACTGTCTGAAGTCCGAGAGCTGAGCAGCGGGGGCTGCCGGCTCTTCTGGGGGAACAATGACATTGCGTTGGGTGGCCGCGACGGTTGCGGCTGGAATAATCGTTGGGCTGGGCGCGACCTGGTTCACCGTGGTGCGCGGCGGCGGCATCATGGGCAACGGCGTGGTCGATGGCCCGTGGCACACCTCGCTCGACGTCGGCTCGAGCGAAGGCGACATGTATCTGCGCGCCAATGTGGCGGTGCATGGCCTGCTGGCGCTGAACCGCAACGAGACGCTCTATTACACCGCATCGAGCGACAGCAGCGGCGTGCCGCTGAGCGGGCATTGCACCTATCGCATTCGCGGCACCGATCCGAAAACGCGATGGTGGAGCATCACCGCCTACGGCGATGACGACTATCTGGTCCCGAACGCGGTGCATCGCTACTCGGCATCGAAGAATTCCGTGCACCGCGATCCCGACGGCAGCTTCGCCGTGATGGTGTCGAAGGAGAATGGCGGTGAGAACTGGATCCCGGTGATCGACGGGCCGTTCACGCTGAGCCTGCGTCTCTACAATCCGGACAAGACGGTGTCGGACGATCCGGCGGCCGCGGCCCTTCCCTCCATCGAACGGGAGGTCTGCTGATGTTCGGGCGGATTTTCGGATTTCTGCTGGGCGCCATTGTGATCGGCGCAGCGGTGCATGTGGCAAGCGTCTATTTCCTGCCGCAGGCGATCATGATGTGGACGATCCACAAGATCGGCAGCGAAGGCATGAACACGATGCGGTTCGGCAAGCGGCCGGACGAGACGGCGCGCGCGATCGTGCGGCCGTCGCCGGACCTGCTCTATTCGACGTGTGCGTACGATCTGTCGACGGGGCCGGTGGCGGTGCATGCGCCGGTACCGGACAACACGTACTGGTCGGTATCGCTGTTCGATGACAAGACAAACAACTTCTATGTCGCGAACGACCGGCAGATGCATGCCGAGAAGAAGACGGTGATGGATCTGCTCGTGGTGCCGGCGGGGGCGCATTCCGGCACGAAGGACATGCCGGCGGTGGAATCGCCCTCGACGACCGGACTGGTGCTGATCCGCACGCTGATCGACGACGACCGCAAGCTGGCGGCGCTGGATGCGTTCCGGCGCAAGGCGACGTGCCGAACCTGGCATCAGCCGTAGATGCGCGATTTGGGCTGAAACGGACAATTTGAAAGAAATAGCGGCTATTCCGAGCAAGCTATCTTACGCGCACGGGCGTATGGTCTTTGCGCGATGGCAAAAGACCAAGACAAGTTCACCACGACAATCAAATGCCCGGGCTGCGAGCAAACGGGCACGGTATGGTGGGCGGAAGCCGAAACACGGCCGCGTCCCATCGCCGGCACAAAGCGCACGATGCTGCGCGTGTCGGAAGGGTTTAGCGTGAAGAAGCCGGTCGGCGCGCCCACCGGTTTCGGGCGGGCGAAGAACGGGGTCCCGCAAGGCATCACGCGCGCGATCTGCGTCCAGTGCGGGACCGTTCAAAAGAGCTGACCAGCCGGTCAGACCCGGCGGATCAGCCGGATAATCAGCAGCAGCACAATCGCGCCGATGGTAGCGACGATGATGACGCCGACGATGCCGGGCATCACCGCAACACCAAGACGCGGAAGCAGCCAGCCGCCCAGGAAGGCGCCCAGAATGCCGACGACGATATCGCCGATGAGGCCCAATCCGCCGCCGCGCACGATGACACTCGCCAGCCACCCGGCAACGGCGCCGACGAGAAGCCAGATCAAAAGGATTTCTGCTGTCATTTGAATATCTCCCTCGCAATGCGGTCATAACGCGGCAGGGGAACTTTCGATCCGTTACAGAAGATACGGGATGACGGCTTTGCGCGACGGTGGGTAGTCGGCGAATTCGCTGCGGTACCATTTGTGATGGCTGATCGCGCGGGGGATCAGGTTGCTGGCGGTCCAGACGGCGAAGCTGAGGGCGGGGAGGTTCCAGCACATGATCGCGAAGCCGCACCATTCGACGACCTCGCCGAAGAGGTTGGGTGACGACACGTATTCGAAGAGCCCGCCGTGCGGGATGGCGTAGCCGGTGTTGCCGTCTTTGCGCAGAGAGAAGAGCGTGTTGTCGGATGCGACGTTGATCGCGGCGCCAATGATGAAGACAGCGAGGCCGATGAGGAAACGCGGGTCGGTGAGCCATGCGTTGCCATACTCGTAGAGTGAGCCGAGCGCGGTGCCGTTGAGGCCGGCGTTCATCACGTTGAAGATCACCGCCCACAGCACGATGAGCACCGGCATGCGCTTGCCCGTCGTGTGGGTGCGCCACGGGAAGATCAGGCTGCGATTGGTGTAGTGCAGCGCCCAGCCGGCGAAGAATATCCAGGCGGGGGCATGCTTCGGCACCGTGCCGTTGAGGAAGAGGCCGGCGAAGATCGCGAGCGAGACGATCTCCATCAGGAACCAGCCGAGCCGGTTCGGCAAGGTCGGGCCCCAGCCCTTGCGCATATGGCGGCCGTAGGGCGCGGTGACGAAAAGCTGGATGGGGAAGAGGAGAACGGCGAGCGTAATCCAGGCGAGCGTGATCTGGTCGAATGTCATGCGTGCGGCGAATCCCCCTGTTCAACCTTGTCATGGCCCGCAAATGCGGGCCACCCAGTTGACGCACTTGCGCGGCTCAATAGTAAAGTACGTTGTCGGGCC